>CAZYOX010000476.1:0-2944 GCA_964649285.1 uncultured Bryobacterales bacterium
CGAAGACGCCATGCACGCCACCCGTGCGGCCGTCGAAGAAGGCATCGTCCCCGGCGGCGGCGTCGCCATGCTCCGCTGCACCGGCGCTCTCGACAAGCTCAAGCTCTCCGGAGACGAAGCCATCGGGGCCGCCATCATCAAACGGGCTCTGACCGCTCCTCTGCGCAGCATCGCCTCCAACGCCGGCCAAGAAGGCTCCATCGTCGTTGAGAAGGTCCGCGAGGGCAAGGGATCCTTCGGTTTCAACGCCGGCACGGGCGTGTACGAGGATCTGGTCAAGGCCGGCGTGATCGACCCGGTGAAGGTCACCCGCTCGGCGTTGCAGAACGCGGCGTCCATCTCGGCACTGATGTTGACGACGGAAGCCGCCGTTTATGAAGTTCCGGCAGAGAAACCCGCGGCCGGCGGCGGCGATCCGCACGCCCACGGCGACTTCTAAGAATTACCACAAGAAAAAACTACAGCCGGTCCCTTGGGACCGGCTCTTTTTTTGGCCCCGGCGTACCAGCGATAATGCATGTGGACCGCAACCGCGTTGAGCGAACAAATCGCGCACTACGAACTGCTGGAACGCGTCGCCGAAGGCGGCATGGGCGTCATCTACCGCGCCCGCGACACGCGTCTCGATCGCGAGGTCGCCCTGAAGTTTCTGTCCCCTTCCCTGCGCGCCTCCGCCAATGAGCTGGAGCAGTTCCTGCAAGAAGCGCGCGCTATCTCGCGACTGAATCACCCCAACATAGCCACCATCTACGCCGTCGAAGAAGACCGCGGCGAACGCTTCTTGGCCTTCGAGTTCGTCCCAGGGGGCTCGCTAAGGGACCGCATCAGACAGTTTCCCGATGGCCTGGAACTGAACCAGATCCTCACCTGGGGAATCCGCATCGCCCGCGCTCTAGCCCACGCACATCGCCACGGCATCGTCCACCGCGACGTCAAACCAGAGAACGTCCTGATCACCGGCGAGGGAACTGTTAAGCTGACCGACTTCGGCGTCGCCCAGGTTTCCGGAATGCATTCCGAGGAAACCGGACAGACTGGAGGAACGGCCGCCTACATGTCTCCGGAACAGGCGCTTGAG
This sequence comes from uncultured Bryobacterales bacterium, assembly GCA_964649285.1. Classification (GTDB taxonomy): domain Bacteria; phylum Acidobacteriota; class Terriglobia; order Bryobacterales; family UBA6623; genus CAMPKL01. Next base: position 1,079 of record CAZYOX010000476.1, read on the forward strand.
TTGGAGTCCGACGCCCGCTCCGACATGTACTCGTTCGGCGTGCTTCTCTACGAACTAGCCGCAGGCGCCCCGCCCTTCCACAACGAACGTCCAGAAGTGGTTATTTACGATCTGGTCAATACCGAGGCTCCGAGCCTCAGGCACAAGCGCCCCGACCTCCCCAACGCCTTCGCCAAGATCGTCGACAAGCTGCTGAGCAAGAAACCAGAGAACCGCTACGCCCGCATGGAAGACGTCGTCTTCGCCCTGGAGGCGTTGGCCGCGCCAGCTGCTCCTACTGCAACGAAACTTGAGCCGACCGTCGCTGTTCTGCCGCTCGTCGACATGAGCCCCGAACAAGACCAAGAATTCTTTTGCGACGGCCTCACCGAAGAAATCATCCTCGCCCTGTCATCCGTTCCAGGCTTGCGCGTCGTCTCGAAGACGTCTTCCTTCAGCTTCAAGCACAGCGCCTACGACATTTCTGAAATTGGCCGTCAGCTAGGCGTCGAGTCGGTCCTCGAAGGCAGCGTCAAGAAGGCCGGCGAGCGTCTGCGCATCACGGTTCAACTCATACGCGTCTCCGACGGCATGCACCTGTGGTACCAGCGCTATGATCGCGGAGTCGCTGACATTTTCGCGATTCAAGACCAAATCTCGCGGAGCATCGCCCAGGCCCTGCGACTCCAACTTGCCGTTAAACCGGCCCGGAAAGTCGTGGATGCCCGAGCGTACACGCTCTACCTCGAAGGGCGCTACTGCCTCAGCCAACGTACTCCCATCATGCTCGATCGCGCCCTGAAGCGTTTCGAAGAGGCAGTGGCCAGAGATCCTCATTTGGCCGCCGCCTACGCCGGAATGGCCGAAGTACGCATCCTGTTGGGCGGCGGGCAATTCCCCGGTGATGGTTCCCGCATCATGCTCGGCCGTGCCCGCGAGGCCGCCCAGAAGGCGCTCGAACTCGACCCGTCCCTCGCCGAAGCGCATACGGCGATGGCGCTGGTCCACTACCGGAGCGACTTGGCTTGGGATGAGGCGGAAGCCGAGTTCCGCAGGGCGATCGAGCTGAACCCCAACTATGCCACCGCGCATCACCAGTACGCGATGTTCTTGGCCATGCACCTCCGTTTAGAGGAGGCCCGCAAGGAAATTGCCGTCGCCCACAAACTCGACCCGCTGTCCTTGATCATCTCCACCGCCGTGGGACGCGTCTTGCACTTCTCCCGGCGTTACGATGAGGCCATCGAACAGTGCAAGCGCACCATCGCGCTCGACAACAACTTCGCGCCCGCATACTTCGATCTGGCCGTATCCTGCATGTCTGTTGGGGACATTGACAGCTCGTTAGCCGCGATCGAGAAAATGCACGAACTCGATAAGAATCCGCTGCGCCACAACATGATGATGGCCTTCGTTCACGCGGCCCGCGGCGAAACCAAAGAGGCCATGGCGTGGAAGGAACGCTTTCTCGCTATCGCCGATGATATGCACGTCCCGCTCACGCTGTTCGCTTTGCTGGAAGGCCGAGTCGGAAATCTCGATCGCGCCGTGGAGATGATCGAACAAGCCATCGAGCGCCACGACTCCACTCTGGTCTACCTGCAGTGCGAGTCCGCCTGGGATCCCATCCGCACGCATCCTCGTTATCCGCAACTGTTAGCCAGGCTAGGGTTCCACCCGCCGGCTCCGCAGTCCTAGCGCTGCTCCGGTCGGCCCGTATCTGATAGCTTGGAGTAGGGCCTTCAGGCCTGTCGAATGGATTCCTCCCGTATTCGTAATTTCTCGATCATCGCGCACATCGATCACGGCAAATCCACGCTAGCCGACCGTTTGATCCAGATGACCGGCACGGTGACCGAGCGTGAGATGAAAGCTCAAGTCCTCGAT
>CAZYOX010000477.1:0-2942 GCA_964649285.1 uncultured Bryobacterales bacterium
GAGAGAGGATCGACGGGTGCTGAAAACAAAGGGGATAATTGGTCGGGGCGGAGGGATTCGAACCCCCGGCTTCCTGCTCCCAAAGCAGGCGCGCTACCAGACTGCGCCACGCCCCGACGCTGGGCGACTCTCTTGATTTTAGGCTAATGATGAGCAGGCCGCGAGCCCGCGCGCGAGGTCGTTTATCCGCTTGTCGCCGCCTGGCCCACGGCGCGATCACGCCGTTCGCTGCTAGCGAGAGCGGTCTGAGGTTCGCCGTATTGGGTTGCGACGCCTGTCAACAGTAAGCAGACCCAAAGGGCCTGGGCTGTCAGCAGGTGCGCCAGTTGCAGCCAACCCGGAGCGGCTAAGGCGATATTCGCCAGTCCGAGGCAGACTTCGACGATAACGGCCGCGAAGGCCCATCGCGCCCAGGTTCGCTGAAGCCCGCGACGGATAGAAAATGCCAATGGCGCGGTGAGCTTGAGTAACCAGCCGGCGGCGAGAATGGCGACCAGGGGATGGACGGCCCTGAGTCTCACCAGAAAGTGGTTGGCGGCGTCTAAGTCTCCGCGAACTTTGTCGAATAGCCCTGGTCCCAGTGCTGCCTCTGTGGGGAACAACGTATCACCAAGGGCTGTAACGGCTCCCGTCATCGAAGCGACGACGAGCAACAACAGTGCTGGACCGAAAGCCGATGCGACCAACGAGCGCAGGGCAGGGGCTGGCCGGCCTCCGGCACACCAGGCGGTGACCGCCGCGCTCGCGGTGAGCAGTAGAGTATTGGCCAGGTGAATGGAGATCACGATGGCGCGAGCAACCGAGGCGTCGTCTTTCACCAGTTCGCCGAGCACCAGACCAGCTCCGACGAGGCCTTCGAAGATGATGAAAAGCAGGGTCAGAGCAGATCCGACCAACACCGGACCACGGCCATAGATGCGCCAGGCCGCCGCCAAGAGCAGGGCGCCGAAGACTCCGCACAGGCCGCTCGTTACCCGATGGGTGAACTCGATCATGGTCTCCAGGCTGGGATCTAGGGGTAAGACCGTGCCGTTGCAGGTTGGCCAATGATTGCCGCAACCAGCCCCGGAGTGCGTGATGCGGACCCAGGCGCCGAACAGAATGACGCAGACCAGGTAGGCCAAGAAGGACCAAGCGAGTCGCTCAAACGTCCGGCGCTGCACGTTCTCAGCGTATCAATCGCGGGCGACTGCGGGCGATCGTCGCCGTGCCTTGCCTTACCCTTGCTGGTAGAGCCGATGGCGGCGGATGTAGTCAGCGACTGCGTCTGGAACGAGGCCCCGCAGATCAGATCCCTGTGCGCATCGGCGGCGTATGTCTGTCGCGGAGACGGGGACGTCCACGTCCGCAAGCGGCTGAAAACGCGCACGGGCGGCAAGGCCGCATCGGGGGGCTGGGGAAGCGGCGTGAGGCCGGGAGGCTACGAGGAACTCGATGTTCTCGATGACGTCCTCAAGCCGGTGCCAGATCGAGAGCTCGTCGAAGGCGTCTTGGCCGATCAGAAAGTAGAGTTGGTCATGCGGGGACAACTCATCTCTGACGCGCTCGATGGTGTCGATGGAGTAGGTCTTGCCCGCGCCCAGCAGTTCAGGGTCTTCCAAGCGCGACGCTTCAAAGCGCGGATCGGCTTGGCAGGCGAGTTCGGCCATGCGGTAGCGGTCTTCGTAGCCGGCCTGCGGTCCGCAGTCTTTGTGCGGCGGACGCCCGGAGGGAATGAACAGCACGCGATCGAGGCTGAAGCGGTCGGCAGCGGCTTTCGCGACGGCGAGGTGCCCGATGTGAACCGGGTCGAACGTGCCTCCGAATAGCGCTATCTTCACGGCAGCATTATTCGGCTTCGCGGGAGGCGTTGCCCTTTTGCTCGCGGACGAGGCGAGCTAGCGTCCTGCGCAATTCGTCCACGCCCTCTCCTGTAGCGGCTGAGATGCGCGTGAATAAGAGGTTCTTGGAACGGCAGAAAGCCTCCAGGGCGTTGATGCGATCGGGATCTTGGCAGGCGTCGATCTTGTTAGCGGCAACAATCATTGGCTTCTCCAGCAGCCTGCTGGAGTGGCTACCCAATTCTCGCAGAATGATGTGGTAGTCATCGATCGGGTCACGGTCGCTGAAATCGCTGACGTCGATGATGTGCAACAACAGGCTGGTGCGCTCGATGTGCCGCAAGAACTTAATGCCCAGCCCGTGGCCTTCGTGTGCGCCTTCAATGATGCCGGGGATGTCGGCCATCACGAAGGTCTCTTCGCCTTCGCCGCGCACGACGCCGAGATTGGGTTCGAGGGTCGTGAACGGATAATCGGCGATCTTGGGGCGCGAGGCGGAGAGCGTAGAGATCAGCGTGGACTTTCCGACATTGGGGAAGCCCACCAGACCGACGTCGGCGAGCAGCCTTAGCTCCAGGCGCAGGCGGAACTCTTCTCCCGGCTCGCCCGGATCGGCTCGTTGCGGAGCCTGGTTCGTCGAGGTGGCGAAACGCGCATTTCCGCGGCCGCCGCGGCCGCCGTGGGCGACGACGTACTCCTGCTCGTACTCGCTGAAGTCGTAGAGCCTCTCGCCGGTTTCCGCGTTGTAGACGATTGTGCCGGGCGGGACAGGCAGGATCGTATCCTCGGCGCTTTTGCCGGTCTTGTTGGAGCCTTCGCCGGGACGTCCTGCTTTAGCCCTGTGCTCGGGATTGAAGCGGAAATGGAGGAGCGTGTTGTAATTGGGATTCGAGCGCAGCACGATGTCGCCGCCGTCGCCGCCGTCGCCGCCGGAGGGACCGCCCCGGGGGATAAACTTCTCCCGCCGGAAGGCGCGGCAGCCGTTGCCGCCTTTGCCGGCCTGAACCCAGATGCTGACTTCGTCAATGAACATGGTGGCCGCCAATAGGAAGGGGCGGGGTGCGCCTTGCGCCAGCCCCCGCCCCTAAGATCTGCACACAGCGATTCTATGCGGCCGCGCCG
>CAZYOX010000478.1:0-2903 GCA_964649285.1 uncultured Bryobacterales bacterium
AGACCGACCTCCGGGAATTTCTCGACATCGGCGCCTATGCCGCCCCCACCAGTGACGTCGTTTCGCTCATGGTGCTCGAACACAAGACACGCATGTTCAACCTTTTCACCCGCGTCGGCTTCGAGACGCGCCTAGCCTTCGACGCCGTCCATGCGGACTGGAAGGCCGACGGGGCGACTCTCGATCAACTCGATGCGGATGGCCGTCAACAAGTCGACGTAGCCATCGAAGAACTGCTCGGCTACATGCTTTATACCGATGAGATCGCTCTGACCTCGCCCATCGAAGGTTCGCCCGAATACGCGCATGACTTCCAACAGCGCGGACCGCACGACAAGAAGGGACGCTCCTTACGCGACCTCGATATGCAAACCCGCATGTTTAAGTACCCGCTCAGCTTCCTGATTTACTCTGACGCCTTCGACGGTATTCCCGCGCCCGCAAAACAGCGCGTCTACCAGCGCCTACAGGAAGTCCTCTCCGGCCAAGACCAAAGCGAAAAATTCGCCCGCCTCAGCGCCGAAGACCGCACCAACATCCGCGAGATCCTCACCGAGACCAAGCCTGACTTCGCTGCAGCTTTGCAGTAGTATTTTGCTGGGGAACGTCACAAATTCCCTCAGGCTGTCGTTGTCTCTATACAGTGACCCCGGAGACAGGAACCTTAGAAGGTCGCCCGGCGACGAGCGCTTCGTTTGAGATCGAAGCCGTCTTTCGCTCCCACTACGCTCGCATCTCTCGAATCATCGACGGCGTCTTGCATGATCGGGCGCGTTCGGAAGAGCTAGCAGTGGAGGTCTTCCTCAAGCTTTGGCGCACCCCAACGGCGCACAGCGAACAAGTCGGCGGCTGGCTCTATCGCGCAGCTGTGAGGAAGGCCCTGGACGAGCTCCGTACTCGTTCGCGTCGCCATCGCTATGAACGGCTGTTGACGTTTATCGGAGTTGCGCCGACGCCCGAAGATGTTCGGACGTCGAATGAAATGCAACAACGGGTCCGCGCCGTGCTGACAAACATGAAGACCCAACACGCGGAACTCTTGCTCTTGAGAAATCTCGGGTTTAGCTACGAGGAGCTTGCCGCCGCGTTGAGCCTCCGCTCTTCCTCCGTTGGCGCCATTCTTAGCCGCGCGCAAAGCGCTTTCCGAAAGGAGTACGTGAGCAGATATGGCGAACACGACTAGAACCGAAGCGTGGGTCGAACAATCCATTGGCGCAGTCTCACCGGACGCATCTTGGGAGCCCGACGTTGCGCGCGGCTTCGACCGGTTGAACCAAAGCCTTCAGCTGCCGCCTGCGCATGGATGGGCCTTGCCCGCCCTTGTCGCCGCGGCAGGCCTGGCCGCAGCCGCGCTCATGGTCTCGCAACCGCGCAGCGACGTGCTCATCGGCATGGCGCCTGTCGACGTCGTCGCTCCGCACGAGGACCTTGGCCGTCTGCTAGTCGCTGGGAGCCCGCTGTTGGCGCCTGCAGAACGCGTCGCCGCACCTCCGATGCGGCTCGTTGGTCCTGCCGGCGCTGAGCTTGGTCTCTTGGACTATCGCGGAGATGTTGTATTGCTCAATTTCTGGGCGACCTGGTGCGTGCCCTGCGTTCAGGAGATGCCTCTACTCGAAGAGCTTTCCCAACGGTTGAAAGCACGCGGTCTCATCGTGCTAGGAGTATCGCTGGACGAAGAAGGCTGGCGAGCGATCGTGCCCTTCTTGACTCGCAACGACATCCGCTACTCCATCGCGGTTCCTTCCCAGAACATGCTTGAGCCGCCCTACGATGAGATTCAGGCGCTGCCGTCCTCGCTGCTCATCGATCGTAGCGGACGCATTGCCGCCGTCCATCCCGGCGTCATCGACAGGAGCATCGAAGCACAAATCGAGAAATTACTTGAGGAATAGCGTCGGCTTTCAGCTGCCCTGAGACGCTGAACGTTTGTTCTGCTCAGTGAACTCCACGAATCCGCGCATGAAATCGCGCACCCGGTCCTTCGTCATCGCATCCGTCATCTCGCCGTCGTCATGAAACACGCGATGCGCATGCGACAGCACAAGCCTTCCGGCAAAATACGGACGCGTCCCCAACGTTCGTAACACCGGCAGCCACGCTGTCTGTGCCGAGACGGTGCCGAAGCGTCCCGGCGATGCGCCAATCAGCGCCACCGGGAGATCCTTGAAAACCTTCGCTGTATCCGCATCCGGCCGCGACAACCAATCGATCGCATTCTTGAACACGCCCGGAATCGAGTTGTTGTATTCCGGCGAAACCAGCAGCAACCCATCGCAGGCGATGACTCGCGCCTTCAGATCTTCGACCACCTGCGGGACGCCTTCGTTATCTTCCACATCGGCGTCGTAAAGCGGAATACCGCGAATAGAACCAATCTCCAGCTCTGCGCCGGGTCCCATCGTCTGTGCGGCTGCATGCAGCAGCATCGTATTGAAAGACTTGACGCGTAAGCTTCCCGAGAGTCCCAAAATTTTCGTCATGCTTCTAGTTCAAGTGCCCCATGCGGCCGCTCTGGTAATCGATCATCGCCTGGCGGATTTCTTCTTGCGTATTCATCACGAACGGCCCGCGCCCAACGATGGGTTCGTTAATCGGCACGCCCGACAACACGAGAATTTTTGCGTCGCCCGCACTCTCTAACGCAACGCCGTTGCCGGCCCGCTCAAACAGCGCCAACGTTGCGGCGCCCGCTGTCTCGGAACCGTTCAGACGAACCTCGCCGCTTAACACCACCAGCGCCGTCGTATGGCCGTCGGGAATTTCTAACTCACACGGGCGCCCGCCATGCAGCCGCACGTCCCAGACATTCAGCGGCGTCACCGTCTTCGCCGGACCTTTCATGCCTTGGAACTCGCCGGCGATCACCCTCACCATACCCGCATCATTGGCCAGCGTCGCAGTAG
>CAZYOX010000479.1:0-2883 GCA_964649285.1 uncultured Bryobacterales bacterium
GCCTCTGCCAACGTCGCCTGTCTTCAGGTCCTCGGTGTCGACGCCGCGCCGCCCGCCGACTTGCGCTTCCGCCTTGGCCTTCTGCGTATGAATGAACGCTACGAGATTGGCCACCTCCTGCTCGGAAACTTGAAATGGAGGCATAGCGCCCTTCCCGTTGCGGATCACGGGACCAATCTTGTCCCCATCGACGTCTTGAGAGACCAGCGCCGAGCGTGTCAGATCCGGGCCGGACTCGCCGCCGCCCGTATCGCGGCCATGGCAAAAAGCGCAGTTCTGTACAAAGGAGTTCTCGCCCGCGGCGGCAGCTTCAGCAGAATACGTTTTCTGAACGTCCGATTTCGGAATCGGCGCGTCCGCCTGAGCCCAAACCGCAGGCGCGAAAGCGATGAACAAGGCCCCACTAAGGAAAACACTGGAGTGCGTCATGGAGTGCAACTTTCCAGATTATGGGCGATCGAGCGGCAAAACGGAAACCCGCTCGGCGCTTGGGGCCTCTTTGCGGTCCGCCGTCTATCTTTCGGCTTCGACCAACTCAAGAAATTTCTCTTCGTACGAGGCGACGGCTTCTTCGTAGCCCTCGGGATCCACAAAGCGTTCTGGATCGTATTCGTCGCCCGGAGAATATTTATCGTGCATGCCGTACTGCGAGGCGTGGGCGGAGACCCAGATATCGACATCGAGATCCTTCTCCACTTCAAAGCCGTGCGTGTAGTCTTCGACGATGTTAGGGTACTTCTCGTTATTCATGAACTTCGTTCCAGGATTCACGCTATTCATGTTGGCGATGAGCACGTTGTAAGTCTCGCCGCCTTCCTCAACGGTTAACGCATAACTGGAACTGCCGAAGGTATGGCCGGGAGTGAAGATGACCTTGACTTCCAGATCGCCCAGCTTGAGAACCTCTCCGTCCTGGAGCCGTCGATCGACGTGTACGGGAGCGAAGCTCGGCTTGGGACCGAACAGGTAATCGGTCGCGCCGCCTCTTTCGAGCAGCTTGGCGTCTTCAGGCGTGGCCCAGACCTGAGCGCCGGTTTCCTTCTGGACGGTGGCCATGGCGGCGACATGATCGAAGTGGGCCTGCATAGTCAACAGCACCTTGATGTCGCTGTATTCGAAGCCAAGGTCTTCGACGCTCTTCTTAATCAGCGGCGCCGAATCCTCCAGGCCCGTATTAATCAGCATGTGGCCTTCGTCCGAAGTCAACAAGAAGACGCCCAAATCATAGGTCCCGACGTAATAGAGCGGACCCACGATGCGGTGCGCTTCAAAGGGCGTAACCCAATCTTCCCGCTGCGCCTGGGCGGCGGGCACAATAGCGAAAAGAACCACAGCCAAAAGAGCGGCGTAGATGCATTTCATATGAGTTTCAGTTTGGACAAAACAGTGTCTACCTTAGCTCGATTCTCAGCGGAGATCGGCGCCATGGGAAGACGATAATTCGCTTCTAGCAGACCCATCCTCGACATCGCATACTTTACCGGCCCCGGACTGGTTTCCGCGAAGTTGACGTCCATCAGCGGATACCATTCCCGGTGGATTGCCCGGGCGGCGGCGAAGTCGCCTTCTAGCGCCAAACTGCAGATCTGAGCCATCTGCGAGGGGATTTCGTTCGAAGCAACGGAGATCAAGCCGTGACCGCCGAGCGCCATCAACGGTAACGTTACGGCGTCATCGCCAGAGAGCACCAAGAAGTCATCGGGCATCTGCCGGCAGACTTCGGCAACCTGCGAAATGCTGCCCGAAGCCTCCTTAACTCCAATGATGTTATCGATCTCGGCCAGACGCAGAAGTTCGGAGGTCGGAATGTTTCGCCCCGTACGGCCGGCGATATTATAGAGCATGATTGGCAGAGGCGTCGCGGCGGCAATCGCCTCGTAGTGCGCCCGCAGACCAGCCGGCGCCGGCTTGCTGTAGTAAGGCGTCACCGACAGCAGGCCGTCGACCTTGAGGGCGTGCAAATCCTTGGCGAGGTGGACGAGTTCGGCCGTGTTATAGCCGCCGCAACCGGCCAAAACGGGGGTCTTGCCGGCGGCCTCTTCAACCGTAATCTGAACAACGCGGCGATGCTCGGCGCCCGACAACGTCGGGCTCTCGCCGGTGGTGCCGCAGGGGACCAGAAAATGGATTCCGGCGTCAATCTGGCGGCGGACCAGTTTACGCAGGGTCGCCTCATCGAGCGAACCATCCGCGTGGAACGGAGTAACAAGAGCGGTACCGCAACCTGTAAACATCACACCTTCCTCAAATCATCTGATCCCAGACCTGCGAGAACTCGTGAAAACCTTGGCGCGACGAAATCCACCGCGCTGCCCGCAAGGCGCCCTGGGCGAAACCTGAGCGTCCGCGGGCGACGTGGCTGATGCGAATCGTATCGGCTTCCGAGTCGAAACCGAATTCGTGCGTGCCGGGAATATGTCCCACGCGGTTTGTGGCCACATCTATGGACCGCTCGTAGCCGGACTCGCGCATGACTTCGAGCAAGCGCAGCATCGTGCCCGAGGGCGCGTCTTTCTTGAACTTGTGGTGCGCTTCGTAGCCCCAGCAGTCGTAATCCTCGGCCTGGGCAAAGGTCCGCGCGGCGGCCTCGACGACGCGGTAGAACGCGTTGACGCCGACGGAGAAGTTAGCCCCGTAGATCACCCCGGCCTTGGACTTCTCCGCAAGAGCCCGAACTTCTTCGATGCGTTCGTACCAGCCAGTCGTGCCGACTGCTGCCGGCACGCCCAACTCGCACAGGCGCTGGATGTTGCCGACGACCGTCCCCGGCGTCGAGAACTCGATAGCGGCATCCACGCCGGCGAAAGCTTCGGCGGTCATGCCGGCGCGATCGGCGTTGTTGAACTCGTCAAGACGCAGCACGACTTCGCAGTTCGCCGCGGC
>CAZYOX010000480.1:0-2879 GCA_964649285.1 uncultured Bryobacterales bacterium
CGGAGATGTCTTCGGGTCGACCCTAGTGTCTGTTTCGCTCTTACGCTGCCGTTCCTTTGGCCTCGCGGCTAGCCCCTAGTACTGCTCCCTACGCGTCGGGGGCCCCAGCCGTACCTGGCCTAACTGGGGCTCTTCTGTTTTCAGTTGTAGCATGCCGTGTCAAGGGTCTTGGCAACAGCACCTTCACAGTCGCAGCTTCGGACTGGCCGGACTTGAGGCGGTTTTTGAGATCATAGAGGGGCTCGATTGCTTGGGGCGGATGCGAGGGGTTCGCGCAATCTTATTGATCTGTGCCCTGACGGCATTACTAGCCGCGCAGACGGGGCTTCCCGCACCCCCGACGGGGTTAGAGGCGTCGGACGGCGCCTACGCAAGCAAGATCGGGCTGTCGTGGGATCACGTACGCGACGCGGTGCTCTATGAGGTGCTGCGCAGCGAGACGAGTAGTGCCGCAGAGGCCGTGACCGTGGGCACGACGGCGTCGATCATTTTCTACGACGACACCGCGACGCCGGGCAAGCCTTACACCTACTGGGTACGAGCGCACGGCGAGAACGGACTGAGCGGGCTCAGCGCACCGGACGCCGGGCTGCGGGCGATCGGTCTTGAAGATTTTGAGAACAGGCTCTTGGCGCCGCTTGAACCGCCGCCGATACCGGCTGAGAACCCGCAGACCGGCGCCAAGATCTATCTCGGCAAGACGCTCTTTTGGGAAGAGCAGCTATCCTCCACCCGCACGGTCGCTTGCGGCACGTGCCACCAGCCGCGGTTCGGCAGTTCGGATCCGCGGTCGGCGCAGAATCCTGAGTTGGCGGCGCATCCTGGCGCCGACGGCGTTTTTGGCAATGCCGATGATGTGGTGGGATCTCCGGGCGTGCCGCTGAACTTCGTCGATGGGACTTATGGTTGGTCCGAGACGTTCAAAATGCGTCCACAGGTGACGCGCCGCAAGGCGCAACCCGCAGTCGATGCCGCCTATTCGGAGATTCTTTTTTGGGATGGCCGTGCCGGAGATCGTTTGATTGACCCGGTGAGCAGCGCGGTAGTGATGTCGAGCGGAGCGGGTTTGGAAAGCCAAGCCCTGCTGCCCATCATGGACGGGACCGAGATGGGTTCGGAAGATCGTTCATGGCCTAACGTCTTCGCGCGGCTTGCAGCTTCGAAGCCGCTGGGTTTGTCGCCGAGTATTCCGGCGGCTTTGGCCGCATGGATCGGCAACCGCGGGTATCCGGAACTGTTCGCGGAGGCGTTTGGGACGCCGGAAATTTCGGCTCCGCGAATTGCCATGGCGATCGGCGCCTACGAGCGGACGCTTTATTCAGATCGGACGCCGTTCCATCAGGCGATCGCCGGGATTCGCACGATGGCGCCGGCGGAGTCGCGGGGGCACAACGAATTTGTCGACGGGAATTGCCGGCTTTGCCATCAAGGCGGGCAAACCAGCGATCATCGCTTCCGCAATATTGCGCTGCGGCCGGGAGGAGGCGATGAAGGCCGCTTGGAGATCACGGGCAACCCGCTGGACTTTGTCGCGTTCAAGACGCCGGGCTTGTTGAACGTGGCGTTTCGGGGACCGTTCATGCACAACGGGCGGATGCAAACGTTGGAAGAAGTAGTGGACTTCTACAACCGGGGTGGAGACTTCCCGGCAAGCAACGTCGAGGTGTTGATCCAGCCGCTGGGCATGACGCCACAGGACAAGGCGGACCTGATCGCCTTCATGACGAACGAACTGACTGACCCTCGTGTGCCCTCCGAAGCCGGACCGCTTTTTGATCGGCCGATGCTCTATGGAGAATCGGCGCGCGTCCCCACGTTGACAGGGAATTCCGTGCCGGGAACAGGCGATAAGCATCCGAAGATTGTGGCCATCGAACCGCCTTATGCCGGCAATCTGGACTTCACCGTGGGTCTATATGACGCGTTACCGGGAGCGCAGGCCTTTTTGGTGATCGACGACGAGATGCCTGGGGAGACGATGGATGCGGCGATTGACGGCGCCCTCCAAATATTTGAAGTGGAAGTCGCCGAGGAAGGGTATGCGTCGGCCGTCGTGCCGTTGCCAACGCAAGCGGGTCTCACGCTATTTGGACGGTGGTACGTCGAAGACCCGGCGGCCGCACAGTCAGTCGCCATGACGCAGGCATTCCGGGCGACGCTGTTTTCCGCTGGGACGACCAAGGCGGCAAGTTCCGCAGCCACCGTTTCGGCCGCTAGTTTCGCCCAAGGCAAGGTCGCTCCCGAGTCGCTAGTGAGTGCGTTTGGAGAAGAGCTGGCGGGGCTCGAAGCGTTCGCCTCCTCGCTGACGCTACCCACGACGCTGGGCGGGGCAAGCATCTTGGTCAGAGACAGTGCGGGCGCGGAGCGTTTGGCGCGTTTGCTGTACGCCTCGCCCACGCAGATCAACTACGAAGTTCCCGCGGGCGTTGCCGCCGGGGAGGCGACGATGAGGGTCTTGTTGGGCGGAGTAGTCGTTGCTTCCGGTACCGTGCAGATCGCCGATTCCGCGCCTTCTCTCTTTGCCGCGAATGCGACCGGCACAGGTCCAGCGGCGGCGTTTGCCATCCACGTCGCGCCGGGCGGGACGCAGACGTCGCAAGCGGTAGCGCGATTCGACCAGGAACAAGGCAAGTACGTAGCCGAGCCGATCGATCTGGTGAATGACGGTGAAGTGTTTGTGACGCTCTACGGCACGGGCATCCGCGGGGGTGCGGAGGTAGAAGTGACGATCGGAGGTGAGCCGGCGCCAGTTACCTTCAGCGGCATGCACGAGACCTTTATTGGCTTGGATCAGGTCAACGTCAAGATTCCCCTCAGCTTGGCCGGGCGCGGCGAGGTCGATGTACATCTGAAGGTCGACGGCGCGGCCGCCAATGTCG
>CAZYOX010000481.1:0-2869 GCA_964649285.1 uncultured Bryobacterales bacterium
CAGCGGCGCCATCAGAAGGTCGTTGAGATCGCGCCGGCCCCGAACCTATCGGCGAAGACGCGCGGCGAGCTGTGCGATGCAGCAGTCAGGATCGCCAAGACGGCCGGCTACGTGAATGCCGGCACGGTAGAGTTTTTGGTCGATGCCGACAGCGAGGAGTGGTTCTTCATCGAGGTCAATCCACGCGTGCAGGTGGAGCACACGGTGACCGAAATGGTCACTGGCGTCGACATCGTTCGCGCGCAGATTTTGGTAGCGCAGGGCGCAAAGCTGCATGAGGGACGCTTGTCGTTGCCCAAACAGGACGAGATCGAGACGAACGGTTTCGCCATCCAGTGCCGCATAACCACCGAAGATCCGGAAGACAATTTCGCGCCCGACTACGGCCGCATCACCACCTATCGTTCGCCGGCCGGGTTGGGTATCCGCTTGGACGGCGCGACGGCGTACTCGGGCGCGCAACTGCAGCCCTACTACGATTCGCTGCTGGTCAAGATGACCGCCTGGGACACGACGCTCGACAACGCCTGCCGCCGCGCGGATAGAGCGCTGCGCGAGTTTCGTATTCGCGGGGTGAAGACGAATATTCCCTTTCTTGAGAACGTGGTCAACCACGACGTCTTTCGGGCAGGCGAGACGACGACCGGATTCTTAACGCAATATCCAGAGCTGTTTCAGTTCACCAAGCGACGTGATCGCGCGACGCGGTTGCTGAGCTACGTCGGTCATGTCATCGTCAACGGAAATGAGACGGTCAGGGGACGACCGCGGCTGGAGACATTTGAAGAGCCTGCGACGATATCCGTTGCCTTGGGCTCCGAGCCGGCCGCCGGCACCAAGCAGCTGCTCGATCAGCAAGGCCCCAAAAAATTGGCCGAGTGGGTGAGCGCTCAGAAAAAGCAGCTGATCACCGACACGACGTTCCGCGATGCGCACCAGTCGCTAATGGCTACCAGAGTGCGGACGTACGATTTGCTGAAGGCCTCCGAGGCGGTGGCGCACCGCCTACCGGATTTGTTCAGCATCGAGATGTGGGGCGGAGCGACATTCGACGCCTCGATGCGCTTTTTGCGTGAAGACCCCTGGATGCGCCTGCGCGAACTGCGCGAGAAGATTCCGAATATTTGCTTCCAGATGCTGCTGCGCGCCTCGAACGCGGTGGGCTATACGAGTTACCCCGATAACGTGGTGCGCGAGTTCACGCTTGAGGCGGCCAAGCAGGGCATCGACGTCTTCCGGATTTTCGATTCGTTGAACGACGTGGATCAGATGGAAGTCGCGATACAAGCGGCGCTGGACAGCGGACGGATCTGTGAGCCGTCGATTTGCTACACGGGCGACGTGCTCAATCCCAAGCGTCCCAAGTACAGCTTGAACTACTACGTGAAGCTGGCCAAACGGTTGGAGGCGATGGGCGGCCACATCTTGGCGATCAAAGATATGGCCGGCCTGTGCAGGCCGTATGCCGCGTATCAGTTGGTCAAGACGTTGAAGCAAGAAGTCGGCATGCCGATTCACTTCCACACGCATGATTCTAGCGGGCTTAATGCAGCGACGTTGCTGAAGGCGTCGGAAGCGGGCGTGGACATTATCGACGGCGCTGTAGCATCGATGAGCGGCTCGACGAGCCAACCGAACCTCAATTCGATCGCTGCGTCATTGCGCAATACCGAACGCGATACCGGTTTGGATGAACAGGCGCTAAGCGATCACTCGCTCTATTGGGAGACGGTGCGCACCTACTACTTGCCCTTTGACAACGCACCCAAGCATGGCTCGGCGGATATCTATATGCACGAGATTCCGGGCGGGCAGTTTACGAACTTGCAGCAACAGGCTGCTGCGATGGGCTTAGGACACCGTTGGCGCGAAGTCGAGCGCATGTATGCGGACGTCAACCAATTGTTCGGCGACATCGTCAAAGTGACGCCGTCAAGCAAGGTTGTGGGCGACATGGCGCTGTACTTGTTGAGCAAGGGCATGACCTGCGAAGAAGTCGCCGCCTTGCCCGAAGACCACAGCGTCGCCTTTCCGGATTCGGTGACGGACATGATGGCGGGTTCGCTGGGCGTGCCTCCTGACGGCTGGCCCGAAAAAGTGCAAAGAATCATCCTCCGCGGCGCAAAGCCGATCGAAGGCCGTCCCGGCGCAAAACTGCCGCCGGCGGATTTCGCGGCGCTGAAAGCGGAGCTAACGCCGATCTTGAATCGCGAACCGGCGTGGGACGAAACGTTGAGCTACGTCTTGTATCCGCAAGTGTTCAAGGACTACGCGGCGAAGCGGCAGGCTTATTCCGACGTGAGCGTGCTGCCGACGCCGGTGTTCTTCTACGGCATGCAAACCGGCGAAGAGTGGGCGATTGATCTCGAAGCCGGCAAGACGCTGGTGGTGAAGTTTTTGACCGTGGGCGAGCCGCACAAAGACGGAACGCGGACAATCTTCTTTGAGTTGAACGGCCAACCGCGCGAAGTACGCGTGCGCGACGAATCGCTCAAGAGCGAAGAGAAAGCGCGTCCCAAGGCAAATACGAATGTGGCCGGACACGTCGGCGCTCCGACGCCGGGGTTGGTGACGGGCTTGTTTGTCGAGGCGGGCGCGGAAGTAGAACGCAACGACAAACTGCTGACGCTCGAAGCCATGAAGATGCAGTCCACGATCTACGCCCCGCTCGACGGCAAAGTTGTCGACGTGTTGGTCAGCCCAGGCGAACAAATTGAAGCCAAGGATTTGTTGGTCATCATTGAGTAGCCGCTTGCGCGGCGCTGGGCCCGCCTGCGCGGGGTGCGGCCCTTCGGGGGAGGGGGTGGAGGCAG
Source organism: uncultured Bryobacterales bacterium (assembly GCA_964649285.1). GTDB lineage: Bacteria > Acidobacteriota > Terriglobia > Bryobacterales > UBA6623 > CAMPKL01. The sequence continues at coordinate 2,814 of CAZYOX010000481.1, forward strand.
GGTGAAGAAACCGCTCCTTGACAGTCGCGGCACGGAAGGTCGGTTGGGTGGTTGGA
>CAZYOX010000482.1:0-2862 GCA_964649285.1 uncultured Bryobacterales bacterium
GACCAGGGTGTGGTTTAAGAGGATGTACTCGCCGGTGGTGGTGTTGGTGATGCGCGGGTTTTGCATCGGTCCGTAGAGCTTGATGATCGGCCGGGCGGTGGTAGTGCCGGCGTTGGCGGCGGTGATGATCCCGCCGGAGGAGTCACCAAAGACGATATCCCACTCCAGGTCAAAAGTCACCCCGCCGTCTTTGGGTAGGGTGACGGTGACGGTGGATTGGGTCTGGGATTCGATGATGCCGGAGGGGTTAAACAGCTGCAGGATCCACTCGCCTCTCGTTGGGTACTCCCGGGCCATCTTCAGCGATCGCTCGACCACCACCTCCATCTGGTAGGTAGCGTCATCCAGATCGCTGAAGCTAAACGTTAACGGTTGAGCCCGGCCGGCGCTACTGTAGGTGGGCATCAGCGCCTTGGTTAGTTTGCGCCGCTCAGACAGGTAGTTAGCCTGGCGCTCGGTATCGGTCTCACCCTCGGTGGCACGCAACACCCCGCGCAAGGTTAAGAGCCGCCCGCCGGTCAGCCATTGGGCCACGGTGGCGCCGCGAATGCCGGGGTTATCGTAGCGATCCAGGCGCACCTCGGCTGCCTCCAGCCCCTCCAGGCCGGATTTGACCATTGAGGGGATGAAACTGCTGAGCGAGTGCAGGGTGTAGCTATCGGTGCCGTTGGTGATGGATATAGATTTCATAATTTAGAGCTCAAAGGCAATCTCCCGTAAAAAGGCGGTTGTGTCGGTCTGGTTGTGCAAGTGGACTTCACCAATCGTGACGGTCTGACCGGGTTGAACATCGGCCAGGCGGTGGTTGGGGATGACCTGCGAGCCGCGGGGCAAATTGACCAGCTCCGGGCCACGCTCCCCCACAATCGACAGACCGCCCGGGGCAAAGTCGGTGCCTTGGGCAAATCGTGGCAGGTTGATCTTGGGTGCGCCGGGGATGCCCGACAGGGCGCCGTTGAGCGCGCCTTCAATCAGGCCGATGATGCCATTGCCCACCCCGCGACCGATACCAGAGAGCACCGCCCCCCAGTTGATATTGCGTAGATACTGAAACAGATTAAGCGCGGCCTGGCGCACCCAGCCCATCACCCCGTCGAAAGCCCGGCCAATGGAGGCAAAGACCGCCCCCCAATCGACGCTGCGCAGGTAGTTGATGATAGCGACAATCGCCTTGATGACATACAGGGGCAGCTTGATGGGCAGGGTGGCGAAGAAGCCAATCACAAACCCCAGCGCCTCGACCCAGTTGTTTTTAAACCAATTGATCTTCTCCCGAATCCAATTCATGGCTGCATTGATGCCGTCGATAATCCCCTGCCAGATCTTGCCGACCAGCTCGCCCAGCTGCTGCCAGTTGTTTTTGATCAGGATAATCGTGCCAACCACCAGTGCCAGCAGTGGGGCGAAGATGGCCATCAGGATCATGATGGCGGTGCGATGCTCATTGACGAAGGAGGTAATGCGTTGCCAGAGAGTTTGGAAAAAGGTCGAGATGGGCGTCCAGTGGTCGATGATGACCTTGGCCAGGAGGCCGATGGCGGCTCCGGCGGCTAAAAACGGCGCCAGAGCGATAACGGCGCTGCCAAAGGCTACCGCCAGACCGTAGATAGCTGGAGTCAGCCCACCGATGATGATCCCCACCAGCACCGGCCAGTATTGAATGGCGAAGTTGGTGAAATCCTTGATGGCCTTGGCGATATCGTCCCCATGCTCCTCCATAAAGGTGACCAACCCCTCGATGGCGTCTTTGAGCACATCAAACAGGCCAGTATCGACCACCAGCTCGGCCAGGAGGTTTTGAAAACTTTCCCCCATACGTTGCAGCAGGGCGTTCCAGGTGCGGGATTGCTTGGCCGCTGAACCGGTGAACTTCTCGGCTGCCTGGCGGATCTGGTCGTAGCCCACCTCGCCGGCGGAGACCATAGCTTCAAACTCGGCCATGGTGACACCCATAACCTCGGCGGTGTCGTTACGCACCGATACCCAGCCGGCGTTGACCAACTCCCGAAAGTCGATGACGTCAGCCTTACCCTTACCGATGACCTGGGAGAGGGTGTTGCCCATCCGGGTCATCTCGGCGTTGCCCTTACCAAAGGCCGCCGCCACATCCCCAAAGCCCAAGGCAGAGGAAACGGCCTCGTCAATGGCTTGCCCGGAGGCCGCCATCAGCTGGACAAAGGAGGCAAGGGTGTGGGTTTCAAAAAAGGGAGACTCGGCCGCCACTCGTTTGATGGTATCCATCGCCCGGGCGGCATCTTTACTGGATCCAGTAACCGTCTCCAGCGCAATCTGCATTGACTCAAGCTGACCGGCGTAGTTGAGGCCAACCGCTCCCAGCGCGGCGGTGGCGGCCCCGATTGCCAAAAGCCCCCCGGCGAAACCGCGGGATGCACCTTCAGCATTTTTCAATGACTTGGTGATATTGTTGCCCGCCTTGGCGATTTCCTTGCTTGCCTGGTCGCGGGCGGTTAGCAGTATTTGCAGTGTGCTTTTAGCGCTGGCCATTATCTGTATTTAATGCGCACGTTTGTGTTTATCCTGTTGGCGCTTCTCCTCTTTGGCTCGTTCATTCTCCAAAGCCAGCCATAACCCCACCTGGTCGGCCGGCTCGTCTAATAGTTGCTTATAACTCAAGCCGAATTTCTCCCGATAGAGCAACCCGGCAACTTCTGTGTCGACCTTTTTCTGGCCTCGCACCATCAGGCGCAAGGCACTCAGGCGTTTGGGGACGGCTGCCCCGCCACCTGCTGGGTAATAACCGTCACCGCCTCCAGATCGAGTTGATCTAAGTCAGCTGCCTCCATATCCACCAGCTGCCCGTCCTCGCCCACTCCCTTGCCGGAGACAAACATGCCCTTGAGG
>CAZYOX010000483.1:0-2841 GCA_964649285.1 uncultured Bryobacterales bacterium
CTGCAGTGCGCTCTTGGGGGCGGACTGGCTCACCGATGGCGGCAACCAGTTTCGGACGGCCTGGCAACAGGATGAGACGATCCTCAACAAGCAGAACGTCGACCAGATGCAACTGCTTTGGCGGACCAAGCTCGACAACGAGCCTCGCCAGATGCACTCGCTGTTCCCGCCTTTGATCGCCGGTCGTGTGAATACGGCTAACGGTCCTAAAGAGATCGCTCTCGTCGCCGGCTCCTCGGATAATCTCTACGCCATCGACGTTGCGACCGGTAAACAACTCTGGACGAAGCACTTTGAATACACCTTGGATGACTCCACGCGGAGTTCTCGAGTTTACGTACTCTGTCCCGGCGGAATTACCGCAACGCCGACGATCGGCCCTGGCGCCGCCGAAGGCGACTTCATCGTCTATGCAGTGTCTTGGGATGGCCGCCTCCACCGCCTCAACTTGGCAGACGGCAAGGACGTGAAGCCTCCTGCCAAGTTTATGCCGGCCAACGGCAAGCCCTATGCCTTGAGCTTGGTTGACAACGTCATCTACACGCACACCGCGCAGCGCTGCGGCGGCCACGAGAACTACGTTTATGCCTATGACCTGGCCACAGACAAGGTGGGCTCCTGGGGACCGGCTGGGGGCGGCATGTGGGGCCGCACGGGTCCTGCCATCAGCAAAGACGGCATCCTGTTCACCGGCACCGGCGACGGCCCGTGGGACCCCGAGAACGGGGTCTACGCCAACGGCATCATCGGCGTGCAGCAAGACCCTGACAGCAAGGAAATGATTCTCGTTGACTACTATGGCCCATCTAACGCCGAGTGGCTCTATAAGCGCGATCTCGACATGCAGGTCACTCCGGCGATCTTCGACTACAACGGCAAGGAATTGATGGTCGACGCCGGTAAGGAGTGCCGCGTCTATCTAATGGATGTCGCATCGATCGGCGGCGATGATCACGAAACGCCGTTGCACCGCACGCCGTTGATCTGCAATGAGCGTGTCGACTTCCAGTCGGCCGGCATCTGGGGCGCCATGGCTAGTTGGGTGGATTCGGACGGCACGCGCTACGTGTTGACGCCGTTCTGGGGCGAGAAGCATTCGAAGTTCAAAGCGCCGATCGAGCATGGAGAAGTAGTGGACGGCGCCATTGCCGCGTTCACGGTAGAGCACGAAGGCGACAAGTATTGGCTCGAACCGGCCTGGATCTCGCGCGACATGAATCGCGCCGAGCCGCCGATCATCGCCAACGGCATCATTTTCGCTTACGGCAGCGGCGAGAACACTACGCAGGCGCTCTACGACGTCGGTCTCTACAACACTGCCGAGTGGCGCGTAGCCAATTCGACCAATGCCGTGCTCTACGCCCTCGATGCCCGCACTGGCGAGGAACTGTGGTCGAGCGGCGATCAGATTACGTCGTTCAATCACTGGAGCGGCATTTCGATGGCCAACGGCCGCGTCTATATCGCGACCTTCGACGGCAACGTTTATTGCTTCGGAATAAAGCGCTAATGGGCAGACTGCTGATTGCTGCCTTGCTCGCTGGGAGCGTATTGCTTCCAGCGCAAGACACGCGGGCTATTCGCTTGTTGCTCTCTGACTGGGGCGGTCTGACCCGCTACGGCAGCGAGAATACGGAGTTGCCTGACCTCAAGCCGGGCGAGAAGCGGGTCATCTTCCTTGGCGACGACATCACTGAGAATTGGCCCCAGGAGTTCTTCGCCGGCAAGCCCTATCTCAATCGCGGTATCGCCCGTCAGAGTTCACCGCAAATGTTGGTGCGCTTTCGCCAAGACGTCATCTCGCTTGAACCGGCCGTGGTCATCATCCAAGCCGGGGCCAACGACATCGCCCGGCTGACTGGCCCGGGCACGCAGGGCATGATGGTGGAGAATTTTCAGTCGATGGTCGAGCTCGCTCAACTTCATGGGATTAAGGTCGTGTTGGCCTCGATCTTGCCCGTCTGCGACTGCACCGAGACGCAAACCGTACAGCGGCCTATCGGCAAAATTCGCGGGATGAATGCCTGGTTGCGCGAGTATGCCGAAGCGAAGGGCGCCGTCTATCTCGACTACTACTCGGCTCTTGCCAATGACCGCGAGATGAATCCCGAGTTCACGACGGACGGCTTTCTGCCCAACGCCGCCGGTTACAGTGTGATGGCCCCACTGGCCGAGAAGGCGATCAGCGAAGCGCTTTCGCGGTGAAGCCGGAGGCGCTCTCGGAGCCGGTTGGGTAGAATCAGCGACGTGGCCCATCCTGACTTTGATCGACTCCTGGAATTCTGTTTGCCGTTCGCTCAGCAGATGCTGAAGAAGTACGGCGACTTCCATCCGTTCGCCGCCAAGATCGGCTCGGATGGAACGTTGAGTCCATTAGCGATTTACGGCGAAGACAACGAGCCGCAGGCCGCCCCAGTGGAGCAGTACGAGGCGCTGTTGCGCCGGCTGACGGCAGAAGGCGAAGTTGCGGCCGTGGCGCTGTGCTACGACAGCGTCGTGTTCGCCAACGGCGAAGACGGCGGCAGCCAAGATGCGATCGCCGTGGCTCTGGAGCACGCGGACGGCGAATGCATCACCTCGTTCCTGCCCTATCGCAAACGGTTCCTCCTGGGCTATCAGTACGATCCGCTCGTCGCCCAGACGGCCGAGAAGCGCTTCTGGGTGGACGACGACGCGGCGTAGGGGAGCCGTTCGACACCGCTTTTCAGCAGTTCGACGCGGCTCTAGGACGCTTGGCGTATCTCAGAAACTTTGGCGAATTGGGCGTCGTCTAATGCTGTAGATGCTAGCCTTGGCGGGGGCCAAGTCCGGGCATCGGTTGGAACGGGGAGCGGGGCATTA
>CAZYOX010000484.1:0-2828 GCA_964649285.1 uncultured Bryobacterales bacterium
AGCGGCCACGTTGAGCGTTTGGATATCGCTCAAGATGTGCTGGAAGTCGACGATCTCGGAGCTGACAAGACCCTTCGCCAGGGCGTAGAACATGAAGGCGTCGTCCGAATCCGGACTATGCGCGATTTCGACCAGGTGCTTTCCGTTTTGCATGTGGGGGTTCTGCTCCGCTACAGTGCGAAACTGTTGATTCAAGCAGACTTTCCACTGTAACAAACATGCCCGACTCTTCCGCATTCGCCGTCGCCGGCGTCCCTGACCTGTTCTTCGGCTCGAAGATCACCGAGACCGCGCGTCACCTCGGCTTGCAGGTCGTCCTGGCCGGCAACTCCGAGGCCATAGTCCGGCGAGCTGCGGGCGGGGCGGCCATCGTGCTGCTCGACCTGGGCGCGGCGCAACTGGATCCGATAGGCACGATCTCCCGTCTCAAGGCCGACCCGGCGACTGCAGCTATCCCGATCGTCGCTTTCGCCAACCATGAGAAGACGGACGACATCCGCCGCGCTCGCGAAGCCGGTTGCGATCAAGTCATGACCCGCGGCGCATTCTCGAGCGGCTTGCCGGCGATCCTGCGGAAGGTTGTCTGATGACTTCCGACCGCAATCGTTTGATTGAGGGAATGCTGGCCCATTATCCGTTCGTGCTGAAGAATTTCCGCACGTATTTCTCGAACATCTACCGTCGCAAAGTTCTGCGCACGAACGTCGTCACGCCGTACTCGGCGATCTTCTACGCCACGCACAAGTGCAATCTCGATTGCACCTACTGCACGCAGAAGAATCCCGAAGTCTTCTCCGAAGAGCTAGACACCGAACGCACCATCGAAATCTTCCGGCGCCTCCGCACGGAAGTCGACACGCTGCTCATCACCGGCGGCGAATGTCTGATGCGCAAGGACATCGAAGAGCTTGTCCGCGCCGCCAAGCAGGACTGCAAGTTCCGCTCCGTCGTGATGGTCACCAACGGCGTGCTGCTCGACAAGCGCCAGCCGATCTTCGAACACTTGAGCGGCCTAATCGTGAGCCTCGACGCCATCACCCATGACCCTTCCGAGCCGATGTCGAAGTCTGCGCAGATCCCCAAGGTACTCGCGAATCTCGAGCTGGCGAAGAGCAAGCTCCCTCCTGGCGCCATCACGCTCAGCTGTGTGCTGGAGCTTTGGAACCTCGACGAGGCCGAACGCATTCTCGACTACTGCCGCCAACACGGTTTCCAATTCTCTGTGCAATCGGCGCAGAACAACGGCAAGCACCCCAATTTCACGTTCTTGAAAGACGCGCGCTATCAAGCCTTCGTCGACAAGTTGATCGACATGCGCCGCTCCGGCGCGGCGCGCATCAACGGCACGCCCAAACTGCTCGAGACGCTGCTGCGTTTCGAAGAATTCAAGTGCTACCCGACGATGTTCCCGCGCGTATACCCGAACGGCGACATCTTCTACCCGTGCGAAGTGCTACGCAAAATCGCCGGCAACATCTTGGAAGACGGCTCCATCTCCGCCTGCTTCAAACGCGGCAGAAAACTCTACGGCGAAACGCCCTCCTGCAAGAACAACTGCTTCCTCTTCGGCAACGTCCTCTCCTCCTACTACGTGGAAGACTTCTGGGGCCTAGCCGGCGACACCGTGCGCCGCAGTTAACGCAACGCGCCGACCCATCTGAGCCGCAAACGTGAGCCTGCGGTTGCCGGTAAAGCTATCAGTGCAACCCGCGCCGACGAACGAAGTAGCCGTCCAAGCAACCACGGGCCGTCAGGGAGCGGTTTCTCGCCCTCCGATCCCGCCGCTGCCCTGCGAGCCTGCTATCGTTCGGATCGCCCACGAACTCTGGAGTTTTGTTGCAGTCCCGCCCCGCTTGCTCAACTAGACGCCCGATGAAGCCGCCGACATCCGTAAAGGCCGACAGCGACTTGTCTTGGTTGAGCGGCCCCGATTCACCGGTCGATTCAGAGCCCTCGGGCTTGATGAGCGCTCTGTGAGATCGCTACGCTCAATATTGGGCGGAAGATGAGCGGAAAAACGAGCAACCTGCGGGCCGGAGTCGTGGGCTTCACCGGCTATAGCGGCGCGGAACTGGTCGGCATTCTTAAACGACACCCTGGAGCCACGCCAGTGTTGGTGGAACACCGGGCGCAGTCAGCGGACGAGGCGCCGCTCTTTGATGACGGACTCGAAAGGCGCCCGCTGACGCCCGAGGGTGTGGCTGGTCTCGACGTGGTTTTCCTGGCTACGTCGGCGGAGGTTTCGCTTGAGTCGGCGCCGATGATCCTAAACGCAGGCGTGCGGGTGATCGATCTGAGCGGCGCATTCCGCTTGAAAACGAAGGCCAACTACCAGCGCTGGTACGGCGCGGAGCACACCGAAGAGGCGCTGCTGGCGGGAGCGGCCTACGGATTACCGGAGTTCTACCGCGACAAGATTCCGGGGCAGCGGCTAATTTCCAACCCGGGCTGTTACCCGACTGCTGCGAATCTGGCGATTCGCCCGTTGGTCGCCGAAGGGATTTTCGACAAGGCGGCAGGCATGGTGTGCGACGCGAAGTCGGGCGTCAGCGGAGCAGGCAAGAAGCCCTCGCAAAAGACGCATTTTTGCGAAGCGACGGAGAACTTCTCGGCCTATTCGGTGCAGTCGCACCGGCATGTGCCGGAAGTTCTGATGAACTCGGGCCTGGAAGAAAGCGATTTCTCTTTCACCGCGCAGTTGCTGCCGCTGCACCGAGGCATTCTGGAATCCATTTACCTGCGGACGCGTGAGGCCATCAGTCACGCAGACTTGGCGGCGATCTATGCCAAGCATTACGCCAAGGAGCCGTTTGTGCGGATTTACCCCG
>CAZYOX010000485.1:0-2800 GCA_964649285.1 uncultured Bryobacterales bacterium
GCGCCGAGCCAGGTGAGCACGACGACGATGCCGGGGCCGAACGCCTTGAGATAGTCAAGAAACGACTTGGGGACGGGAGAGGCGCTGGTGTGGCTGCTCATGAGAAGGCCTGTAGGCGTTCTGACAGTCTACACGCAGCGGACCGCTAGAAACATCGACTATTCCACGCGGCGAACCGCCAGGCGCCAGGGGCGATCTGTAGCGAAGCTACTGAACCGGCGCGGGAGCCGCCACGATCGCGTCATCGGGCCCTAGGCCGTGGCGCTTGAACGCTTCGGCGATGAATCCGGAGGACTTCATCTCTTCGATGAAATCGTATACGTAGCGCGCCGCCTCGGGACGGCCCTTGGGGAGGCCGGCCGCCTGCGGAATGGTCATGAAGTTGCCGTTCAAGATGCGTGAGCCAGGCAAGCGCTCCTTCAGCGGCCCCATAGCGGCCTTCACCCCGGCGAGCGCATCGAGTTTCTGTTCGACCATCAAATCAAAGGCCGCAGGCGAGGATTCCGCTTTCACGAGCTCCGCGTGTTGCAACTGGCGGCTTAGAAACAGGTCATAGGCGGCGCCCTCGGCGCTGGCGATACGAATTCCCTCTTGATCGACGTCCGCGATCGTTTGCAGAGGAGAATCGGCCGGCACCAGGTAGGAACCTTCCAGTTCGCTGTGGGCGGCGGAGTAGTCGATCGTTTCCGCTCGGGCCGGATCGATGGCGAGATAGGCGATGTCCCACACGTCGGCTGTGGCATCAGCGGCTATTTGGCCTGCGGAATCGTAAGGGATCAGTTCCACTTCCACGCCCACGCGGCGCGCGAGTTCACGGGAGAGGTCGACGGCAAGGCCTTGGAGTTCGCCCGTCGCGGGATCGCGCCGCCCCAGCAGCGGGTTGCTGTAATTGATGGCAGCCCGCAGCGTACCGGTGGGCGCCAGTTGCCGCTTGAGCGATTCAAGTTCTGACGGCGCGGAGGAGCAACCAAACGCGAAGATGGTCACGAGGACGGTTCCGAGAAGCGTCTGCTGGATGTAGAGCACATAATCTCCCGTAGTCGACTGGATGTCTGAGCGGTCGTCTCGTTCCCTGGGATCTTACCAGCGGGAGGTCGCGCTCCGCCTCCCGCCTATTCAACACAGCAGCGCCGGCGGCCGCCAATTGGCGCAGGCCCCGGAGGTTTAGGACGAGACGTTGCGGCGGGTCCGAGGGAGCGCCGGTTATTCGGCCCGGGCCAGCAGCACTTTTTTGTCTTTAGCGCGGGCGCAAGCCTCTAGGCGTTCGAAGGCATGCCAGCGGATAACGCCGCGGAGATTGAGACCTGTGCCGGTGCGCATGCTGGTCAGGAAGACGACGAACTCGCCATCCATATTCCCGGTCATGCGCTGAGGGATGATCTTGGCCACATTCGACTGCGCGAAACCGTGTATGCTAGCGCGCGAGGAGACGGCATCAAATGGCAAAGTTTCTGGTGGAAGCTACCTATTCCGATGAAGGTTTAGTCGGACTCAGAGCGGACGGCGCCGCCAAAAGGCTGCGCGATATCAAGGCTGCGGCCAAGAGCGTTGGGGCCAAGGTCGAATCACTCTACTTCTCGTTTGGCGACAGCGACGTCATTCTGATTGTCGACGCGCCCGACAATGTCGTCGCAGCAGCAATTTCGGTTGCCGCCACGAGTACGGGCACGGTCAGCCTGCGGACGACGCCGCTGCTGACCATCGAGGAGATGGACAAGGCTCTCGCCACAGTGGGCAAAGTGAAGTACCGTCCCGCCGGCGGCGGCGAATAGCTCCCAGGAAGTCTATGTCCGAGATCGTTTGGCCGCGCAAGACGCGCGAGATGCACAGCCATCACTTCGACTCGACGATTTGGAACGATCTGCAGTTCCGAGACGACGACATCGTCATCGCAACCTATGCGAAGTCCGGCACGACCTGGGTGCAACAGATCGTCTCGCAACTTATCTTCAACGGCCAAGAAGGTCTCGAAGTTGCCGAGATGTCGCCTTGGCTGGACCTGCGGGTGCCGCCGAAAGAAGTCAAGTTGCCTGAAGTCGAGGCGCAGCAGCATCGCCGCTTTATCAAGACGCATCTGCCCGTTGACGCTCTGGTCTTTTCGCCCAAGGCTAAGTACATCTACATCGGACGCGACGGCCGGGACGTCGTGTGGAGTATGTACAACCATCACGCCACGGCCAACGAGTTTTGGTACGAAGCGCTGAACGATACGCCCGGCCGCGTGGGTCCGCCGATTGAAAGGCCGCCGGATTCGGTGCACCAATACTTCAACGAGTGGTTCGAAAGAGACGGCCATCCGTTTTGGCCTTTTTGGGAAAACATCCGCACCTGGTGGGAGATTCGGCATCTGCCGAACGTCACGCTGTTGCACTTCAACGATCTCAAGCGCGACATGCCTGGGGAGATTCGGCGCATTGCCGCGTTCCTTGAGATTCCGATCGATGAAGGGAGGTGGAAGGACATTCTCAAGCACTGCAGCTTCGACTACATGAAGGCGCATGCAACGAAGAGCGTTCCGCTAGGCGGCGCCTTCTGGGACGGCGGCGCACAGAACTTTATCCATAAGGGAGTGAACGGACGCTGGACGGATACGCTCACGCCGGAAGAGAGCGCGGCTTACGAAGAGAGGGCGGAGAAGGAACTCGGCAAGGAGTGCGCGACCTGGCTGATGAAGGGTGCGGCTTCCTAGGCCGGCTTGATGCGCGAGGCCAACAACCCTGTGGCGAGCGTGAGGTCGAGGTCGACGAGGATCAGACCTACTTGGCCGTACGGCTGAAAGCAGAGCAGCGATCCGTCTGGG
>CAZYOX010000486.1:0-2783 GCA_964649285.1 uncultured Bryobacterales bacterium
CGTGCAGCCGTTCCATGCCGGCGTCCCAGAGGATCTTGTCTTCGGAAACGCGCCAAGACCACATCCCGGCTCGCACCGCTTCAAGAGAATGTATGCGGTCTCCCGTCTCCTCCATCTCGCGCACCAGCTCGTGATGTTTGGCCGCATCATCGATCGTTTGTTGCAGCACCTCCGGGTCCCACGGCTTTGAGATGTAGGCGAAAATCTTGCCGTGATTGACGGCCCGTTGCAACGCCTCGTAGTCCGCGTATCCGGTGACTAGCACGCGAGAAGCGGAAGAAACCCCCTGGGCGTGCATCAGGAACTCGTCGCCGCTCATTCCCGGCATGCGCTGGTCCGAGACGATGACGTCGACCGGCCGCTTGCGCAGGACCTCAAGGCCGGCCGCGCCGCCTACCGCAGTGATCACCGTGTAGCGGTCTTCGAACAGATCTTCTATGGATGTGAGGATCTGTTCTTCGTCATCGACGGCGAGAACGCACGTTCGGGGTCGCTCGGCTAGCACTTCAGCGTCGCCTCCAAGTCAATGGGGATGGAAACGCAGAACTCCGTTCCGCGAACGCCCCGGCTTCTTGCCTCGATCTTTCCTCGATGTGCGCGCACGATATCTGAAGAGATCGCCAGACCCAAACCGGTTCCTTCCTTTGGAGACTTGGTGGTGAAGAGCGGCTCGAAGATGCGCGTTCGGACCGCCTCCGGAATGCCCGTTCCATCGTCACGGATAAAGATGCGGTACGTCCGGTGATCGATCGAAGTTTCGATCTCGACAGATCCCCGGCCAGGAATCGCGTCCACTGCGTTGGAGAGCAGATTGAGGAAGACTTGATTCAACCCTCCGGCATAGCAAACAAGCGGCCCCGGAGCCGTATAGCGGCGAATGATCTCCACCCGACCTTTCATCTTGTGTTCTAGGAACAGCAGGGCCGTCTCGATGCTTTCGTGAACATCCATCGGCGACAATCGGCCGTCATCGAAGCGCGAAAACATGCGCAAGTTGCTGATCAACTCCGTCATCCGCCGATGACCTTTCTGCATGTTTTCGATCTGCGCCTCAAGCCTCGTGAGCCGCGATCGCATTGGGGCGGTCACTTCGTCTTCCGTGAGAATGCCTTCAACAAGCTTGCTTGCCGTGCGGTTGCTGTTGACCGCGAAGGTCAAGGGATTGTTCAGTTCGTGGACGAGACCTGCAAGCAGTTGTCCTAGTGACGCCATCTTCGCGGCTTGAGCGAGCTGCGACTGCGCCTGTCGAAGCATTCGCTTTGCTTGCTCGAGCTCTTCCCTGATTCGATGCTCCTTGGGATCGTCGGGCGATGATGGTCGCGGACGGCCGACGGGGTGCGCGGCCGGCGATGAGGAGCTATAGTGGATCCGTTCCTCGGACATAACGCGTTCGTCTCAACTACTTATCGGCTGTCGCCGCTCCCGTGTATAGCGCGCTCTCGTCCTTCACGCTTTTCACTCAACTCGGCAGTTCCGCCCGCCGATAAGGAAAGTAGGGAGCATCCGTGCGCGACTCACTTGCCGGGAGCGCTCCTGCAATGCTTCCATGAACGCCTCAAGTCCTGCTCTTTTAGCGATCTTGATGATCGATGACAATTCCTTGGACGCTGAAGTCATGCGTCGCGCACTGGCTAAAGCGGAGGTCTCCCACGAGTTCCTGTCCGCAACGAACGGCCGTCAAGGGATCGATCTGCTCAGGGAGGACGGTCCCATCCGTCCTAGTCTCGTCCTGCTCGATTTGAATATGCCCATTAAGGATGGCTTCGAAGTGCTAGGCGAGGTCAAGCAAGACCCGGAATTGAAGAAGATCCCGATTATTGTGTACACGTCCTCCAGCCACCAAGGCGATGTGGATCGTTGTTACTCTCTGCACGCCAACTCGTTCGTGGTGAAACCGATGTCGTTCGCGGAAGTGGTCGACGTCGCCAGGAGCGTGTATGGCTACTGGAGCCGAACGGCGAGCTTGCCGAACTAAGTCCGATTGGCTTGCGCCGCGTCATCGAACATAGCGAGTACTCTCATCTCAACACGACCGTCGATTCCGAGGTCAACTCCGCCAATACGGTTCGCAGATCCGATAGCTTCGGCGGCTTCTTCAACAGTCGGTCCACGTGATCGGGTATGTCGTTCTCCGCCAAAAGGCGCTCGCCCCAACCGGTCAGCATGACGACGGGCGTTGCGGGGCTCGCGCTCTTCACTGCGGAGGCCACTTGGCGCCCGTCGACGTGCGGCATTCCAAGGTCGGTGATCACCGCAGAGTAGGGAGCGTCGCCTCCAGTCGAAGACCGGAACTTGCGGATGCCGTCCTCTCCGCCGGGCGCCGTTTCGACGAGGTGTCCGTCCGCTTCGAGCGCGTCGCACAGCGACTTGATCAGCAGCGGATCGTCGTCCACGACCAGGAGGCGCAAGCGTGAGGGCCTCAACTTGGCGACCGCCGGGGCCACTGAGGGCATGGCGGCAGGTATGGGGAAGGTCAACCGTATGGTCGTACCTTTGCCGACGACGCTCTCGACCGAAATCTCTGCTGAGTGCCGCTGCGCGACGCCGTAGACCATCGCAAGCCCCAGGCCCGTTCCGCGCTCCCCCTTCGTCGTGTAGAACGGTTCAAAGCACTTACGACGAGTCTCCTCGCTCATTCCGATACCTGTGTCAGAAACCTCGAGGACCTCGTGCGTCGGCCGACTGTCTACCTGCGTCGCCGACGCCCGCGTGCGCAAGGTCAGCACCCCTCCTTCGGGCATCGCATCGACGGCATTGAAGATGAGATTCGTGAGCGCCTCCCG
>CAZYOX010000487.1:0-2777 GCA_964649285.1 uncultured Bryobacterales bacterium
GCCAGCCTTCGCCGCGCCCGAAGAGGCGGCCCTGCATCACGGCGCAGACCTGCTCGGCTTGGCGCGCTGGCTCCGGCGCTCCGGCGATCACGCCGGCGCCGCAACACTCTACCGCAGAGCCCTCGATGCCGACATGGCCGATGCCGAACTCTTCGCCGCCTTGTGGGAGTCGGCGCTGATCGAACGCAAACAGGGGCGCCACGAGCCGAAGCGCGATCTGCTGCTCGATCTCGCCGCCTGCCGCAATCCCTACCAGGCCAAGGCCCTCACCGAACTAGCTAAGCACTATGAGCGTTGCGAGAAGGATCTTCTAAGGGCCCTCGATGCAGCCAATCAAGCGGCCGTCCTCAAGCCCAGCGAGCACACGGACAAGCGCATCGCACGGCTCCAGCGCCGCATTGCCCGAGCCGCAAAGTCGCAACATCCGCTGCCGTCTGTAACATGACAAACCGCTGAGAAAGTCCCATAATTGTGGGCGGCAATCCGATGCTGCCAAGACTCTTCTTCGGGCTCGCGCTCTGCAGCGCTCTGCTCAGCGCCCAATCCGTCAACTTCTTGCGCGACATTCGTCCCCTGCTCTCCGATAACTGTTTCGCCTGCCATGGCCCCGACAGCGCCGCGCGCATGGCCAACGTCCGTCTGGACGAGAAAGAGCACGCCTACTCGCAATCTGCCAACGGCACGCTGATCGTTCCTGGCGATCCCGCCGCGAGCCTCGTCTACCAACGAATCTCGGCGGCGGACGCCGCCAGACGCATGCCGCCCGCCTACTCCGGCAAGGAGCTGACTGCCGCGCAAGTCGAGCTCGTCCGCCAGTGGATCGCCGCCGGCGCTCCGTGGGAAGAGTCCTGGTTCCTGACAAATCCGACGCGGCCGGCGCCGCCTCAAGTCAGCAACGCATCCTGGCTGCGCAATCCGATTGATTCGTTCATCCTCGCCGCTCTCGATCGAGCAGGACTCCAACCCGCGCCCGAATCTGATCGCCCCACCTTGATTCGCCGTCTCGCTCTCGATCTCACGGGCCTGCCTCCGACTCCCGAAGAGGTCGAGTCGTTCGTCAACGACAGAGACCCGCAAGCCTACGAGAAGCGCATCGACTACTACATGGCTAAGCCCGCCTGGGGCGAACATCGCGGACGCTACTGGCTTGACGCAGCTCGCTATGCCGACACGCACGGCCTGCACATCGACAACTACCGCGAGATGTGGCCCTATCGTGACTGGGTCATCAACGCTCTCAACCGCAATCTGCCCTTCGACCAGTTCACCATCGAGCAACTCGCCGGCGACCTGCTGCCCAACCCAACGCGCGATCAGCTCATTGCCACCGGCTTCCACCGCTGCAACGTCACCACCAACGAGGGCGGCGTCATCGAAGAAGAAGTCGCGGCCATCTACGCCAAGGACCGCGTCGATACCACTAGCGCCGTTTGGCTGGGTCTGACTGTCGGCTGCGCCACCTGCCACGACCACAAGTTCGATCCCATCAAGCAGACGGATTTCTATTCGATGGCCGCCTTCTTTCGCAACACCACGCAGAAGACGCTCGACGGAAACATCTTCGATCCGGGACCAGTAATCACCGTCCGCAGCCAAGAGGACGACGCTCTGTGGTCGCAGCTGCGCTCCGAAGAACAAGCCGCCCGCGAAGCGCTCGCGGCGGCGGAGCAAGCATCGCAAACGGGCTTCGAGCGTTGGCTTAGCCGCGGCTCATACCGCCGGGCCGCTGTCGATCGTCTGGACGACTCCTCTATACTCTCCATCGATTTCGCAAGCGAGAAGATGAACCTTGCGTCAAGCGTCTCTGCCGCGGTCGAAACCGACCGCCAAGGACGTCCGGCTGCTTGGATCGGTGAAGAAGGCGTCATCGTATTGACCGAGGCGCCGGCGATCACCGGTGACAAGGCCTTCAGTTTGAGCCTCTCCTTCTTTTTGCCGGAAGAGAAATACGGCGGCCCGCTGGTCAGCCGTACCGACCCTGACGACAAGAACCGCGGCTGGGTCCTCTCGATTGACGACCAACGACCCGCCTTTGTCATCAATGGCGACAAGAGCCAAAAACTCGGCTTGCGCGCTGAGAAGCCCGCGGCATTCCGGCGAGGCGAGTGGAATCACGTCGCCGTGACTTACGATGGTTCGCGGACGCTCGCCGGCATCCAGCTGTACGTTAACGGCGAGCCGGTACCATCTGAATCCACCGCGAATTCCCTCCCCAGCGTGGACGGGCCTCTAGGCAACGAAGCTCCGTTGTGGATCGGCGCGGTGGACAAGTCGCACCTGGAAGGTCTGGGCGTCTCCGACTTCCAAGTCCTCAACCGCCTTGCGTCGGAGCAAGAGATTCTCCTGCTGGCGGCGTGGCCCGAGTTGAAGACCGCAACGCGCAAAGACGCAACAGACTTGGCCGACGCCGAGAAGCTAGCCCTGCACCGCCACTACCTGCTGCGCGAGTCGGCGCGCTATCGGGACCAAAGCCGGCGGCTGGCCTCAATCATCGCCCGCGAACGGGACGTCCGCCGCCGTTCCGCCGTGACGCATGTCATGGAAGAGAAGACGGACACGATGCCTTTTGCGCACGCGCTCATCCGCGGCATGTACGACCAGCCCGGCGAGCGCGTCGAGGCCTCGACTCCTTCGGCGCTGCCGCCGATGGCCGATTCCCTGCCTCGCAACCGCTTGGGCTTGGCGCGCTGGCTCGTGGACGACGCGAATCCGCTGACGGCGCGCGTTGCCGTCAACCGCTTTTGGCAACAGATCTTCGGCGTCGGCATCGTGCCGAC
>CAZYOX010000488.1:0-2762 GCA_964649285.1 uncultured Bryobacterales bacterium
ATCGCGACCTTGCGCTCAACATGCTGAGCTGGTTAACGTCCGACGAAGACCTCATCTCGATTCGACCCGTAACCGCCGGTTCCACTCCGATTGAGCTAAGCCAAGGCGATGTCGTCCGCCTCTTACTCGGGCTTGTCGTGGGTATCCCGCTGATCATCGTTATCGCGGGCGTTCGAACTTGGTGGGTGCGAAGATAGTTTTATTTCGGTCGGCGGGCGCAAGCTGGCCGAATGATTCATTCCATAGCTTCAAGTACGTAACGAGTATGCGTCATGAAACAGAATCCCCTTCTAGTTGCCGTCCTGGTCCTGGTGGCCTTGGGCGGACTTGTTTACTACACTCGCGAAAATCCTCCTGAGCCGGAGTCAGATGCGGTCCCCCTGCTCCGGGTTGAAGAAGCGGCCATACGCAAGGTAACTGTGCTGAAGCCGGGCGGTGAGACCGTCGTTGTGCAGCGCGAAGGCGATCAGCCTTGGACGTTCGGCAATGGCGTCAGTGTCCCTGCCGACGACTCGGCGATCAATCTCATGGTCACCAACCTGGCGTCGCTTGACGCCGCCCGCGTTGTACAGGAGACGACTGACGACTGGACGCCGTATGGTCTTGAAGGCGACGGTCAACTGCGGGTCACAGCGGAACTGGATTCGGGAGATCCCACCTCGATCGTTTTCGGCGAAGACACGCCCACCGGCTCATCCGTATACGCTCGCTTAGACGGCGATCCCCGTCTATTCACTGCTTTCAGCTACGCCCGCGACAACTTCGACAAAACCATCTTCGACTGGCGCGACAAGCGCCTGTTGCGAGTGACGCCCGATGTGTCAGCCACCATTACGCTCGATATAGGGAATCGCCATTTCAAGTTCCTCAAGGACGTCCGCAGTTGGAAATTCATAGAACCGGCTAACCTGCGCGCCGACCGCCTCTCCGTGGGCGACCTGGAGAGCGAGCTGACAAACGCTCAGATGAGTTCGGTATTGGCCGAGGGCGACCAAAGCGCGATAAACGAATATTCGTTCGCGCGGCCTTACGCCGTTGCCGAGATCACCGACGCCTCGGGCACGCACACCCTGACCCTCGCCGAAGGCGGACCGGGCGGCTACTACGCCAAGAGCTCCGACTTGCCCGGCGTCTATGAAGCGCCCGCAAGTTTGGCCGAGAGTCTCGACAAGCAACTCGATGACTTTCGCGATCCCAAATTGTTCGATTTCGGCTTTGAGGAAGTCAGCCGCGTCGATGTCCGCGACGGCCAAAAGCGAGCGACGATAGAGAAACAAGGGACTGATTGGAAGTTAACCAACGACGATAACCGGATGGTGGCCGGCGAACAGGTACAAGCGCTAATCGACGCGCTACGCGACTTGTCGGCAATCGCTTACCCGGCAGACGACGCCCCAGCCCAGGCTCGTTATGGGCTAGGCTCTCCCGTCATCGAGGCCGAAACGAGGGTCGCTCTCGACGTCGCGCCTCCGGAGAAGGTAATCGTCTCCGATCCTTCCGAAGCGCACGTCTACGCGGCAAGGGTCGGCGAAGCGCCGACCTACGAAGTGGGGAAGGATGCGGTCCAGAAGATTCGCCAAGCGCTCGACGCAGTCCTAGCTCCCGCTCCCGCAGCCGCTACGCAATAGAAAACGGCGGCCGCATCGCTGTGCGGCCGCCGTCCTTAGTCTGAATTCGCTCGGCAACTAACCTGTCATCGAGGCTAGGAACTCCTTATTGTTCCTGGTCTTGCCCATCTTGCCGATGAGCAACTCCAACGCCTCGACCGGCGACATCTGGCTAAGCACCTTGCGCAGCACCCAGGTCCGCTTGACTTCGTCTTCGGTGAGCAACAACTCCTCCTTGCGGGTGCCGGACTTGTTGATGTCGATCGCCGGGAACACGCGCTTGTCGACCATCTTGCGGTCGAGCAGGATCTCCATGTTGCCGGTTCCCTTGAATTCTTCGAAGATGACCTCATCCATACGGCTGCCCGTATCGATCAGCGCCGTCGCCATAATCGTCAGCGAGCCGCCCTCTTCGATGTTGCGCGCCGCGCCGAAGAACCGCTTCGGCCGTTGCAATGCATTGGAATCGACACCGCCCGACAGAATCTTGCCTGAAGCGGGCACGATCGTGTTGTAGGCGCGAGCCAAGCGCGTGATCGAGTCCAGCAATATAACGACGTCGCGCTTATGCTCGACTAACCGCTTGGCCTTCTCAATCACCATCTCGGCCACTTGCACGTGGCGCGTGGCCGGTTCGTCGAAAGTCGAGCTGACGACTTCGCCCTTCACCGAGCGCTGCATGTCGGTGACCTCTTCGGGCCGCTCATCGATCAGCAACACGATCAGCATCACCTCGGGATGATTCGTCGTGATCGAGTTCGCCAACGATTGCAGTAGCATCGTCTTGCCGGTGCGCGGCGGCGCCACGATCAAGCCGCGCTGACCCTTGCCGATCGGCGTCATCAAATCCATGACGCGCCCCGAGCGGTTTTCCTTGGTCGTCTCCAGGTTCAAACGCTCATCCGGATACAGGGGCGTCAGGTTGTCGAACAGAATCTTGCGCTTGGTGAAGTCCGGTGTCTCAAAGTTGATCGCCTCCACCTTGATCAGCGCAAAGTAGCGTTCGCCGTCCTTCGGCGAGCGCACCTGCCCCAACACCGTATCGCCCGTGCGCAGGTCAAATCGCCGAATCTGCGACGGCGACACGTAGATGTCGTCCGGCCCCGGCAGATAGTTGTACTCCGGCGCGCACAAAAAGCCGAAGCCTTCCGGCAG
>CAZYOX010000489.1:0-2739 GCA_964649285.1 uncultured Bryobacterales bacterium
CGCCACATACGCCGCGATTTGCCGGTCGAAGACGGGGTTGTCGAAGGCTTTCTGGAACCCCATGCCGTCCCGGCTCCACGTTGCTTCTCCCCATTGCAGCGGCCGATGGTCTCGTTCGAGGCACCACCGGACAGTGATCATGTCGCCATTGTCGTTACCGATGCTGAATCTGGTCGCATCGGCTTCGCAAGCCGGGTCGAAACACGCCATCCCCCGCGCATAGCCGAGGTTGCAACGCTCCAGGGGCAGGAGCGCGCGCGCCCTACCCGACAAGCATCTGCCGGCATGGAAGCGTCCCAACGGGGGCCGCGGTCTGCCATTCGCTTCGCCTCCAGGATCAGGCTCATCGGGTAGAAAGTAGGGGCAGGCCATCGGATGCCTGGTTGTTATATTAGGGGATCGTAGTTGGCGATGAGTACCCGAATCGAAGCGCTCCGATCGATCCTGCAGGCTAGCCCCAATGACTGTTTCGTACGCTACGGCCTAGCTCAAGAGCACGTCAAGGCCGGCGACGATGCGGCAGCCATCGAGGAATTCGCGCGAATCCTGGAAATCAACCCCGCTTACCAGGCGGCCTATTACCATGCGGGGAAGGCCTACCAGCGCTTGGGCCGCATCGCTGAGGCGCGTGCGATCTTCGAGCGGGGCATAGAGGTTTCGATTGCCGGCGGCGACGCCCATGCCCGAAGCGAGTTGCAGGCGGCGCTTGCCGAACTGCCGGCTCGATAACTCCCCTTCAAGATAATCTCAAGCTCCTTTCCGTCTCTGCCGATAAGAGTTCAGACACGGAGTCCGGTCGCATGTAGTGCGCGCTCCCCCTTCGTCGCCGAAGGCGTTGCCGGACGATACCTGAATGTTTTGTCGAGGAAGGAGGATAGTTTCCATGAATGACTACTTGATTCGGTTTGCGATTCGGCTGCGAGGCCTCATCGATGAGAAGGAAGGCCAAGACTTGGTGGAATACGCCTTGTTGGCCGGCTTCGTGGCGGTTGCTGCCGGCGCGCTCTTGCCTGCAATCAGCACTTCCATCAGCACGATCTTCTCCCGCATGGGCAGCGTTCTTACGGCTGCGGCGACATCCTAGTCGGCAACGGGAGGAGCGCCGGTCAAACTGCGCTCCTCCCCATCCATTCGAATCGCGAGGTGAACGGGGAATGTTCTGGATACTACAGCGAATTGCAACGCGCCGTTTGTGGCATGACGAACGGGGCCAGGACTTGGTGGAATATGCGCTGCTGGCCGGTCTAGTCGCCGTTTCAACCGGGCTTTTCGCTCCGAGCCTATCGGCCAGCATGGGGACTCTCTACTCGAAGCTGGCGTCGAAACTCGTTGACGCCGGCGGCTAATCGCGCTCAGCCGCTGAGTCTGAGGTCTAATCGCGCGGAACAACAGCGCCGATAAGGAGAGCTATGAATTCACGAATCGTCAGGGCGCTAGCCATTTCCGCAGGGTTGGCTCTGGTCATTACGGGGATCTTCTATTATGTGGCTCTGCGTGACGCTGGCGTCAGAGACGTGCCCATGTCGGAGGTCGTCATTGCGGTCAAGGATCTGGAAGTGGGGTCCGAGATCCAACCCGGAGACCTGCGAGTCGAGCCTTGGCCGTCCGCCCAACTTCCCGAGGGAGCCCACCAAGTATCGAGTTGGTCATCGGTCGTGTTCCGGTCAGCCGCATCCTTGCGCAGGAACCCATTCTCGACCGACGCCTGGCCGCGCCTGGCGCGGGCGTGGGGCTTGCCACCAAAGTTCCGGACGGAATGCGGGCGATGTCGATTCGCGTCGACGACGTGAACGGCGTGGCCGGCTTTGTCATGCCTGAGGCCCGCGTCGACGTATTAATTACGGGCGTACCTAACTACAGTCCGGAAGGCGGCACAGTGACCAGGACCATTTTGGGCAATGTCCGCGTGCTTTCCGCCGGAGAGCATCTGGCGCCTGACTCCTCCGGTCGTCCCCAGCGTGTTCCCGTGGTGACGTTATTACTTACGCCCGAGCAATCCGAGATGGTGACTCTGGCGCAAACCGAAGGACGCATCCAGCTAGTCCTGCGCAACGGCACGGACGATGAGGTGGCCCAGACGACCGGAGTCAACGAGAACGATCTGTTCGGTTCGGCGCCCAAGACGATCAACGTATCGAAACCCGCTCCGCGACCGGTCGTGATCGCGCCGCCGCCTCCTCCGCCTCCGCCCATACAGATCGAAGTGCTTCGAGGCAAGGAGTTGTCCACGCAAACCTTCGAATCGGCGCAGGCGCGACCCTAATCAGGACGCACCCGGAAGGAGAAGTCAAAGCATGGGTCGGGAGGCAGCAACGGTCCTATCGGCAGTGCTGATCTGTCCGTACCGTGGACTCTCCACTGCGTTTCATACGGCATGCGCCGAAGTTCGCGAGTTGCGCTTCGTTGCCGAATTCAACGAGTACCCGCCCGTCGCGGCACTCGATCACATGTTGGCGACACAACATGTCGAGGCGATCTTTCTTGACGTAAAGTCGGACCGCGCCATGGCGCTCCAACTCATCGGTCACTTGCGCAAAATCGCTCCTGACGCCGCTGTCGCCGGGCTGGACGAAGCCAACAATCCGGAAGTGATTCTGCAGTGTCTCCGAGGCGGAGCTGCCGAGTTCTTGGCTAGTCCCTTCCCCCTGGACGAAGTGCGCCATGCGATTCGCCGCATGCTCCAGCACAGTGGAGCCGCCGCCAGACGGCCCGCCTCAAAACGAGGCCGCCTCCACGTCT
>CAZYOX010000490.1:0-2715 GCA_964649285.1 uncultured Bryobacterales bacterium
TTCCCTCAGCCCCCGAACGGGGGCGGCGGAACTAACAGCCCCGCGGCGCCAGCCCGGGGAATACTCCAAGCGCGCTTCACCGCCGGACCTACCGCAACCGCCGGCCCGTCATCCGGCAGCAACGTCCGTTTGAGGATGGCGCCTTTCGGATCTTGGAAACTCAGGCCTCAGCCAGCCCACCACGCCGCGAGCTTCCTCAGCGGCGCGTGCGGCGTCGAGTTCGTCGTGCAGTTCGGCGAGCACGGTGACCAGGCCCTGTTCGTGGAGCTGTCTGTCTTTGTCGGCTAGCTCTTCGCGCGTGCGGAGTCTTTCGAGCACGTTGTAGATGTCGGTGAGCTTGAGCGTCGGGTAGAGTTCTTGGCGCTTCTTGCGGCGCACGTCGATCTGTTCAGCGAGATCGCCGATGCGTGTGCGTTGTTCCCCGAGAGTTCTGGGAAGGGAAAGGTTTCGAAGCAGCGGCTCTTGTTGTAGCGCGGACGATCCTCCAGCGTGTCGCCGATGGCCAGCGCCCAAGCGACATGCGTTCGGCTAGAGAGGACGCTGAGGAAGAACGCGTCGCTCACAGCCGTCGCGGCGGTAGAGATCGATGAAACCGCTGTTCTGGGCGCCGTCTGGGTTGTTGAAGACCACGTGACGTTCGGAGACGTAATGATTGTCGGCGGCGCTGCTGGAAGAGACGTGCGGGTGGGGCAGTTCGTAGAGAGCGCAGAGTTCGGTGAGGAAGAGTTGGTAGTTGGCTCGTTCCGACCCGTCGGCGGACTTCCAGCGCGTGATGAATTGCTGGATGTGTTCGGGCACGAGGTTACAGGGTACATCGGTCGGCGTCGCCCCTGAAGGGGGCGAAGGAACCAACAGCCCCGCGGCGCCAGCCCGGGGAACCCTGCGGGCCGTGGGCTTTGCATCCCCTGCTACACTGGCCTCAACAAACGGCCCCACGGGGGCCGTTTGTCGTTAGAGCCCGAAATGTCACAAGAATCGCCACAAGCCGCTTTTCACCAACAACTTAACAGTGACGCCTCCGTGACGAAACACTGACATTCTGTGTCAAATCGTGCCATTTTGTGCCAACTAGCGCCAGCCAGCGCCGAACTGCGCTAGGGATTCGGCGTCTGACTCGTGTTGAGTTGGATGTTGTAAGACGCTAGGGTGCGGGCGGTGGCGCGGTCGAAGCGGGCGACGGCTTTATCCAGGTCGGCTTGGGCGCGGAGTTCGCGGCTGCGGGCGGTGATCATTGCGGTTTGGCGCTGAAGCACCAAAAACACCGTCGAGGTGCCGGCTTGGAATTGGCGCTGTTGGCTTTCGTACTGCGCTTCGGCGGACTGGCGCTCTTGCCGCGCGGCTTCGAGACGGTTCTGTGCGGAGCGTACGGATTGCAGCGAATCGCGCACCTCGGCCTCGATCTGCTGTTCGACTTGCGCTTGTTGATTGGCGATGCGGCGCTGGTCGGCGAGAGCGGCGCCGTAGGCTCCCTCCGCGGTGCGATTGCGCAGCGGTAGGGAGACTTGCAGTCCCACTTGCGCTGTGGGGAAGCGGCGATTGAGTGCGTTCGCTAGGGACTGTCCGTAGCCGCCGACCAAGATGTCGGGCACGCCGCTTCCGCCGCCGCCGATGGAGAAAGGCGGCAGGGGAGGCAGCGCGGAGAGTGCGGAGAGTTCGTTGATCCGCTGAAACAATCCGGCGAATCCGGCGGTGAAGGGATTCGGTCCGGCGATGATTTCCGTGCCGGCGAGGCCCGCGCTGACGTAGGAGGCGACGAGGTCGACCTGGGGCTTGGTTTGTTCCTTGGCGAAGCGCGCGTTGGTTCTGCTGATTTCGCCGGTGACGCGCACTTGGGCCAGTTCGGGGCGGCCCTTCAGAGCTTGCTCCATCGCATCGGCGAGAGAGACGTCGGGCACGAGCAAACGCGGCTGGGTGACCGGCGTGAGAGATTGCGACCAGAGCAGGGAACTGCGGTCGGGCAGCATGAGCGTCTTGAGTGCATTCTCCGCGCTAGTGAGAGCCTCCTGCGCCTGGTAGAGCGACTGCTGGAAGGTGGCCAACTGCGTTCGCGCCTCGACGACTTCGATCGGCGCGAGGATGCCTTGCTCGGCCATGCGTTCATTGCTTTCAACTTGTTGTTGGGCCAGCGTGACGGCCTCGACTTGCACGTCGAGGTTTCGCACGGCGAAGACCAAATCCCAATAGGCTTGCGCGGCGGCAGTGACGGAATCGATGACGACTTGGCGGAACTGCGCATCGCTGAGGCGCTGGTTTCCCTTGGCGACCTCAACGCGGTTGCGTGCCTCGTCGAAGAGCAGTCCGCGCCAAAGCGGTTGCGTCAGGTTGAGCGAGAACGACGTCGGGTAGATCGGATTGAGAGTGGTGAACTGGTTGTCGGTGGTTTGGCGGCTGGACTGCCAGTCGAATTGATATGTCGTGCCGGTCCAGGGAACTTGGCCGGACGCGGTTGGCGTGATAGTGAAATCTTTTTGCGTGAGCTTGCCGCTGTCGGAGCCGCCAAGAGTGGAACTGATGGGAGTGACGGCGTCGCGGAGGTTGGAGCGAAAGCCGACGCGGGGATCGAAGAAGCCTCGGGCGGAGAGCAGATCGAAGGAGCGAATTTCGACATCGATGCGCGAGGCGTCAACGTCGTTGTTGTTAGCGAGCACGTGCGCGATCGCTTCTTGGAGCGTGATGGGCGTATCGCCGAATATGCCGACGCGCGGAGGCAGCACG
>CAZYOX010000491.1:0-2710 GCA_964649285.1 uncultured Bryobacterales bacterium
ATTTTGATGACGCCCGGCGAGAGTTCGTCGCCCTTTTTGAGATTGCCGATCATCTCGTCGGTGAGCTTCTCGAGGACCTGGATCTGACGAATCGTCATCTCCTCAATCTCGTCGATGCGGTCGTTCAGGTGCGGATCCTTGTCGCTGATTCGCAGCCGCTTCAAGTCGCGAGCGCGCATGGTCTCAAGAACCTCGCGGGTGAGCTTCTCGCCCTTGCCGATCAGCTTGTGATTGGTCTTCTCGTCGTGCAGATCGCTGAGAGACTCGCTGTCGCCGAGCAGCACATGCAGACGCTTGGAACGTTCATCGAAGAGGATGCGCTTTTCGTCTTCGAGATTGCGGCGCAAACGTTCGACGGTTTGCTGCTCGATTAACTGGGCGCGATCATCTTTCTCCACGCCCTTGCGAGCGAAGACTTTGACATCCACGACAATGCCGGAGATGCCGGGGGGGCAATAGAGCGAAGCGTCTTTAACGTCGCCGGCCTTTTCGCCGAAAATGGCCCGCAGCAACTTCTCCTCGGGCGTCAGTTGAGTTTCGCCCTTTGGCGTCACTTTGCCGACAAGGATGTCGCCCGGCTTCACCTGGGCGCCGATGCGGATGATGCCGCTTTCGTCGAGGTTGCGCAGGAAGCTTTCCGAGATGTTCGGGATGTCCTGCGTGATTTCCTCCGCGCCCAGCTTGGTATCGCGCGCCTCGACATCGAACTCCTCGATGTGGACGGAGGTGTAGTAGTCCTCTTTGACCAGCTTTTCGCTGACGAGAATGGCGTCCTCGAAGTTATAGCCGCGCCAGGGCATGAAGGCCACCAGGACATTGCGTCCGAGAGCCAGCTCGCCCTTCTCGGTGGAAGGACCGTCGGCCAACACGTCGCCCGCCTTAACGCGCTGCCCCTCTTTGACGATGGGCTTGTGGTTGATGCAGGTGTTCTGGTTAGAGCGCCGGAACTTAACGAACTGGTAAATGTCGGCGCCGACCTCGCGGGACATGGCCCCCTCATGGGAGACGCCCTCCACGCGAACAATGATGCGCTCGGAGTCAACCGAGTCGACGATGCCGTCGCGGCGGCAAATCACGACCGCTCCCGAGTCGCGCGCGGCGATGCGCTCCATTCCGGTGCCGACGATCGGCGAGTCGGCGCGCAGCAGCGGCACCGCCTGGCGTTGCATGTTCGAACCCATCAACGCGCGATTGGCGTCGTCGTTCTCAAGGAACGGGATCAAGCTGGCCGCGACAGAGACAAGTTGCTTGGGGCTAACGTCGAGATACTGGATCTCGGCCTTTTTCTTAAGGATGAAATCGCCGGCAACGCGGCAGTTAGCGAAGTCGGGAATTATTTCGCCCGTTGGGCTGACCGGAATGTTTGCCTGAGCGATGGTGTACAGATCCTCTTCCCAGGCCGACAGGTAGTGGCAGTACGATTCGTACTGCATTTCCTGCTTGTTCCGGCCCAGTTTTTCATTGATCGCCATCGCCTCGGCGCGAGTCATCACCTCGCCCACCTTTAGCTTGGTGGCGCCAGGGTGCGTGATCTGGACCTCATCAACGACGATGCCGTTCTCAACGCGGCGGTACGGGCTCTCGATAAAGCCGTACTCGTTAATGCGGGCGAAGCAACTCAGCGAGCTGATCAGACCGATGTTGGGACCTTCAGGGGTCTCAATCGGGCAAATGCGCCCGTAGTGTGTCGTATGGACGTCGCGGACTTCGAATCCGGCACGCTCGCGCGAAAGGCCGCCCGGTCCGAGAGCGGATAGACGCCGCTTGTGAGTGATCTCAGACAGCGGGTTGGTCTGATCCATGAACTGCGACAACTGCGAGGATCCGAAGAACTCGCGGATCGCAGCCATGACAGGCTTGGCGTTGACCAAGTCGTGCGGCATGGCCGACGACATTTCCTGGTAAACGCTCATCTTCTCTTTCATCGCCCGCTCCATGCGGACCAGGCCGATGCGGAACTGGTTCTCCAGCAGCTCGCCCACGGCGCGCACGCGGCGGTTGCCGAGGTGGTCGATATCATCGACCTCGCCGATATTGCGGCGCAGTTGCATGAGATAGCGAATCGTCGCGTAGAAGTCTTCCGCGTCAAGCGCGCGCTTGTCGAGCGACGTGGCCGTTTCGTCGCCGTACAATTTGATGTTGAACTTCATGCGGCCAACGCGCGAGAAGTCGTACTTGCGCGTGTCGAAGAACATGCCTTGGAACAGCTGGGTAGCCGTATCTAAGGTCGGGGGATCACCGGGACGCAACTTGCGGTAAATCTCAATAAGCGCGTCGTGCTGCGTCTTGACGGAGTCTTTCTTGAGCGTCTCCGACAAGGTGACTCCGATCGGATCGGTGTCGGGGAAGATCACCTCGAAGACTTTGACGCCGGCCTCGATCATTTGAGCGATCTTGTCGGCGGTAACGGATGAGTTGGCTTCGGCCAGAACATCGCCGGTCTCTTCGTTGACGACATCGGCGGCGAAGAGCGCGTCCTCCAGGTCCCCGGATTGCGCCGGCAAACTTTCGACGCCCGCCTTTTGGAGATCCTTCAGAGCCAGCGGCGTAACCTTGCGGCCCTTCTTGACGATGACCCGGCCCTTGGAGTCCGTGACATCGTCGGACATGCGGACGCCGAGCAAGTTCTCCGACACCTGGCGGCCCAACTTGGATCCGGAAATCGTGATGGCGTCGACCTTGTAGAACTGCTTGAGAATCTCAGCGTCGG
>CAZYOX010000492.1:0-2655 GCA_964649285.1 uncultured Bryobacterales bacterium
GACCCAAACGAGCAGCACAATCTTAGCGGCAAAAGACCCGAGCTGGCGGATATCGGCCGAGCGCTCATTGCCGATCATGCCCAAAGAGAGGCCCAGCGGGCGATCGACCGAGGGTTCGAAGCTACGCGCGAACCGTCCCTGACTCCTGAGCAAGAAAGCATCTTGAGGAGCCTTGGCTACCTGCAGTAATTTCAGGCGCCACAGGGGGACGCTAGCCGCCTTGGACAGTCAGCTTGCGGGCCATGCGGTCCCAGAACCAGGAGCCGAACACGAGTAGGGCCGCAGCCCAAAGCCACTGCAGGGCCAGGACTTCGGCGAGCGCAGTTCCGTTGACCTTCCCCAGGTAGATACGCAGCGGCGTATAGGCGATGTGCTCGAAGGGCAGCCAGGCCATCGCCGCGGCGACCGCGGGCGGAAACATGGTGATCGGCACGAGTAGTCCCGAAAGCAGTTCCTGGACGTAATATTTAGCGCGCAACAGCCCGAGGATGGACTTCATGCGGATGGCCAGCGCCCCCACGATGAAGTTGAGGGCGCCGACCAACACCACGCTTCCCACCAAAGCCAGCACAAAGGCGGCTCCGTGCAGCGCGCTGGCCGGCGCCTGCACGGGAAAGATCAGCAGGACGGCGCCTGCGGTCGGCCCAGTCAACAGCAAGACGCGGAAGGCGGATTCTCCAAAAGCCTGTCCCAAATACATCGTTTGGGCGCTGGCAGGCCGCAACATGGCCATCACGATGGCTCCGGTCTGCACGTCATCGGCGACGTTCTGGTCAATGTTGTTGAAGTAAATCGAGCGAATCATCCAACCGACGGAAACGTAGGTGATCATCTCGCCGAGGTTGAAGCCGGAGGCGGGTTCGTTGCCGGAGGCATACAGCGCTTTCCAGATGAAGTAGTAGACCGAGACGTTGATCAGGTAGGTTGCCACGCCGGTGTAGTAGCGCAGCCGGAAGGCTAGGATGTTGACGAAGCCGATCCGTGCAAACTCGCGGTAACAGCGCAATAGCCGGGCTAAATCGCGGATCATCAGAGGCAGGGTTTGCTAGCCTGGCGAGAGTTCCCAGTGATGCGCATCGATCTGAAAACTCCGCTCCTGGCGCTGTCCTTAGCTGCCCTTTCCCCAGTCTACGGAACTTTGGTGCCGCGGCTAAGTTTCGAGGAGTTGGTAGGCAAGTCCGCGGTGGTGGTGCATGGGTCGGTGGCGGCGGTGCGGGTCGCGTGGGACGCCGAACACGAAAACATCTGGACGCACTATCAGATTGTTCTCGATGAGGCGCTCAAGGGATCTCCGGGGCGGACGGTGGAGATCCGGGAACCTGGCGGAGAGCTGGACGGCATCCGCATGGAGATCGTCGGGACTCCCCGCTACGAGTTGGGCGAAGAAGTGGTCGTTTTTGCGGCGCCGACGCCAGCGGGTTTGCGCACCTGCGGTTGGGGCCAGGGGCGCTTTGTTGTAGCGGGCGAGCCGGGACAAAGGCGGGTTCGCAATGACCTGGGCAACATCCGCTTGACCGCCCGCATCCCGACAGCCCGCCAGCGGACCGCCGTGACGCGGGATGAGGCGCTGGACGCTTTCAAGCAACGAATTCGGGAAGAAGTACAACGGCAGGCGTTCTCAACCGGCGGCAAGCAGGCGCCGTAGGAAATTTGGATCGCAGGTTGCGCAGCTGTGGTAATCTAAGTCTGCTTCCCTTCTTTTTGTGGCGCGAGACTCGTGTGTATTGACCAAGGGCTCTTGCGCCCCGCAGGCTGAAGCAAAATCTACCAACTGGTTAAGGACGAGCTCTTCTCTTCGAATGGGCTACAACATTTACTTCGGCAACTTACCCGAGTGGGCCACGGCGGATGATATCCGTTCCTGGCTGGACTCGAGCGATCTTGTCGCGGACGCCATCCGCGTGATCCGTGACTTCGAAACACAGGAATCGAAAGGCTACGCCTTTATCGAGGCTCCTAATGAGGAGGAGATGGAATCGATTATTCGTCGGTTCAATCGCGCTCCTATTGACGGCAAGCTGTTGCGGGCTAAGGCTGCGCATCCCAAGGGCGAGAAGACTCGCGCGACCAGTCCCAATCGTCGCCCGAGACGTCGCCGCGAAGAAGCAGCTGGACAGCCGGCCGGAAACGGCAAACAAGAAACAGTGGGCACGCTAGGCGAGGCCCTGCAGAAAGCGCTTTAAGCGGACCTGTTCGGTCCGCTTAAAGTACCGCAACAGCCGCGCTTCTGGGCGCGGCTTTTTGCATTCTTAGGCTAGGAACGCGCGCTTTGCATTCTGCCGAGCCGTGCGCCGATCTCCACAAACTCACGCTCGCCAGAGCCCAAATAGAGTTGGCGAGGGCGGGCGATGCGCCGCTCGTCGTCTTCCATGAACTCTTCCCAGTGGGCGAGCCAGCCGACCGTGCGGCCGATGGCAAACAGCACGGTGAACATCTCGGGGCTGAAGCCCATGGCCTCGTAAATGATGCCTGAGTAGAAGTCGACGTTGGGGTAGAGCCGACGCTTGATGAAGTAGTCGTCCTCAAGGGCGATGCGTTCGAGTTCGCGGGCGAGTTCGATCTTGGGATTTTTGCCGGTGACCTCGAAAACCTCATCGGCGA
This sequence comes from uncultured Bryobacterales bacterium, assembly GCA_964649285.1. GTDB lineage: Bacteria > Acidobacteriota > Terriglobia > Bryobacterales > UBA6623 > CAMPKL01. Next base: position 2,602 of record CAZYOX010000492.1, read on the forward strand.
TCTGCTTGATGATCTTGGCGCGCGGGTCGTAGTTCTTATAGACGCGGTGGCCGA
>CAZYOX010000493.1:0-2648 GCA_964649285.1 uncultured Bryobacterales bacterium
AGATGACTCAGGCCTTGCGCGAACGCAAGGACGAGATCCGCTCGGCGATGATCGCCTTGGCCGAACTCGAGTGGGTCTTTGCTCGCGGTCACTTCGCTCAAGAGTTTCGCTGTTCGATACCCCGTTTCAGCGACGACGCAGCGCCTCGTCTCAAACTGCGTTGGGCTCGCCATCCGTTGCTCGAAGACGTCCTGAAGCGTCAGGGCATAAAGACCGTGCCGCTCGATCTCGACCTCTCTGAACAACGGCGTACGCTCGTCATCAGCGGACCGAATGCCGGCGGCAAGACGGTCGCGCTCAAGACCGTCGGCCTGCTCGCCGTGATGGCTCAGTTCGCCATCCCGGTACCCGCCGACGAAGCGGAGTTTCCCTGGTTTACGCGCATCGTGGCCGATATCGGCGACCTACAGTCGATCGAGGCCAGCCTCAGCACGTTCTCCGCCCACATCGAAAATCTCAAGCGCACCATGGCTGAGGCGACCAGCGGCTCCCTCGTCATCATTGATGAAATTGGCGCCGCCACCGATCCGCAAGAGGGCGGGGCCTTCGCCGTGGCTGTTGTCGAGTATCTCCTCAACGCCGGAGCCTTTACGCTAGCCTCCACGCATCTCCCGCGCCTCAAGGTCTGGGGCGCCAATCAGCCTGGCGTCGTTTCCGCCGCGATGGGCTTCGATCCTGCCACGCTCACCCCGACGCATCGCCTAATCGTCGGGCTGCCCGGCCAGTCCGCGGGCCTAGCCATGGCCCAGAGGCTTGGCGTTCCCGAAGCCATCATTGAGCGCGCCCGCCAAGCTCTCGCCGATGAAGAGCAGGAAACGGCCAAGTTTCTCGACAGCCTGCACGCCAAGGTCGCCGAGGCCGAAGACCGCGAACGCCGGGTAGCTATCGCCGAAAGACGCCTCAACGAACGGGAGAAAGCCGTCGACCAATCCGCCGCCGAGATCGAAGAAAAGATCAAAGGCGAAATGGAACGCCGCTTCCACGGCGCCTTGCGCCGCGCCGAGGCCGCCAATCGCGAGGTGCTCGACGACGCCTTGCAGGCCATGAAGGCCCGCGCCGCATCTCGCCGCGGCGTCGCCCAATCCGAGATTTCAGCAGCCCGCGTCCATCGCAAGGCGCAAGAAACGTTCACGGCCGCCCTCAACGAGACCCTAGGCATCGAACCCGAGCAGCAACAGGCCGCCAAGTTCGTTATCGAGCCAGGCATCGAGGTCAAACTCGCCTCGTTTGGAACGCACGGCCGAGTCTTGCGCCAAATCGGCGACGAAGCCTGGGAGGTCCAAGTAGGTCAGCTCAAGATGCGTGTCTCCGAAGCCGACATGAGCCCGAGCGACAAGCAACCCGCCGCGGGGTCGGCTCTCCCTTCTGGCGTGACCTACACGTCCGAGATCAAGTCGCGCGCTTCGCTTAGCGAAATCAACGTCATCGGCCAAACCGTCGATCAAGCCTCCGACGCTGTCGACAAGTTTCTTGATGAAGCGGTGCTGGCCGAGGTAGAGCGTCTGCGCGTAGTGCACGGCTTCGGCGCCAATGCGCTGAGAAAGGCGCTATGGAAAATGTTCGCCGGGCACGTGCACGTGGAGAAGTACTACCAGGCCGAACAGCAAGAAGGCGGCGCCGGCGCGACCATCGTCGAGGTGCGGCTGTGACCGAGGCTGTACGATGAGGGGCATGTTGCGCTCCATGCGCCTGATTGCCGGAGTCGCCGTCGTGGCTGCAGTGTGTGCCGCCGCCAGCCTCTCGGTCGAAAATCCGGTCGGCGGCATCGAAGTAATCGTGACCGCCGACGTGCAGGTAAGCGTCGAAGGGCGCTCCGAGGAACCCTTCGTGGCTTCTCGGGATATCAAGGTCGTGCGCAGCGGTCAAGATTTTCGCCTTGAGGTCCTGCCCCGCCAGTCGCCGCTTGATCTGACGGTCCGTATCCCGCTTGGCTTTGCTCTTGAGGCGGCAACGCGCGATGGAGCCATTTCCGTCCAGGGCATCGTTCACTTCGCCCATCTCGCGACGGACACCGGCGCCATCCGCTTAAACATCCCTGTGCGCGGCACTCGCCTCACGCTGGATGCGGAGACGCCTCCCCCAGAATTCGAGGCCGACAAACACATGTTTCGCGCCTCGAACGTCGATCTCGCGGATGGACGCACGCTTTGGCGCCTTCGAGATCGCATGCCGGAGATATCGATTACTTACGGCGACTACCGGATCAACGCGCGCGCTCCGCGCGAGGTGAAAATCACTCCTTTCACCCCTCCTCCTGGCTGGCCCCTTCGCTTCCACTGGGACGCACTAACGGAAATCAGCAGGATCTCTCAGCCCGTGCTCCCGCCCTCTGAACCGAGGCCCACCACGTCGTCCGCAATGCTCGAAGATGGCGGCGACGACCCCGTCTTTCGGTCGGACGTCCGTATGGTCAACCTGACCTTGGCGGTGCACGATGCCAGCGGAAATCCCGCCGCTGGATTGGCCGCGGATCGCTTCCGCGTTTTCGAAAATGGCGTCGAGCAGCGGATCGCCGCCATACAGGCCGGAGATGCTGCCTTCAACCTCGTAGTGCTTCTCGACATGAGCGGCAGCGCCGCGCCCGACCTAAGGCACATCCGTACTGCGGCCCGACGGTTTGTCGAGATGGCCAGGCCAGGGGACCGCGT
>CAZYOX010000494.1:0-2635 GCA_964649285.1 uncultured Bryobacterales bacterium
AATTTACCGGAGCGACCTACACCGGCTTTGACAACGACACACCAATCAGCTTTACCCAGCCTGGTCACTATGAGGTGTCCGAGGAGAAGGCTCGTCAGCTGACCGAGGATTTCCCCGGCCAGTTCAGCCGCGTGATCGAGGGGACGGCAACCAGCGCACCCGCTAATGAGCCGGAGACCCCACAGCCGGCCAAGAAAACCAAAAAGGGGAAGAAATAACCTATGTTGACCCAACAGGAGATTCTCAACCGCGAATATGACCGGATCGCCACCAAGGCGATGACCTTTGCCGGCGGGACGACGGATGATCCGGGTGATGCCGATGGCGATGGCAACCCAGCTACCTTGTTCACCGTCACCGGTACGGTTTACGCCAAGGTCTTTGCGGTCTGCACCGAGAGTCTGGATGGCGCATCGGCCACCCTCGAGGCGGGAACCGCCCTGTCGAGCGCCGGCCTGATCGCCCAGACAACCGCTACCAACATCGGCGCCAACGAGATCTGGCATGACACCTCCCCGGACGCCTCGATTGAAGCATCCAGCGTCTTAACCGAGAAGATCGTCAACCAGGACATCATCCAGACTGTGGGTACGGCGAATATTACTGAAGGATCATTGACCTACTACTGCCTGTGGCGCCCGCTGAGTGAGAACGGGTTTGTGGAGGCAGCATAACAACACGAAGGAGGTGCACCACGCACAACTAACCTATGGCAGACGTAAAATATACCAATTTCAAAAAAGAGTTAATGGAAGGCACGATCGACCTGAAGGACGACACGATCAAGGTTGCCCTGGTCACCAGCTCCTACACCCCCAACGCTGGCACACACACCCACTTTGACGATGTCACCAACGAGGTTTCAGCCACCGGCTACACCGCCGGCGGAGCGACCCTGGCCAGCAAAACGGTTACCACCTCCAGCACCAAGGCGGTCTTTGACGCGGCTGATGTGAGCTGGACGATTACCGGCTCGGTCACCGCGGCTGGCGCGGTGGTCTACAAGGATTCCGGCACATCCTCGACCAGCCCGTTGATTTGTTACTTTGACTTTGGCGAGAACAAGACCGCTACTGATGGCGACTTTGACATCACCTGGTCATCGAGCGGTATTGTCGATATTGACTAGTAGTACAGGAAAAACCCAAGGATAAGGAACCCCACCCGGCGGTCAGCTCACTTCAGGCGGCCGCCGGGTTTTTGATTTATGAAGCTCAATCCTAAAGACCTTACACCAGAGGCTCGACAACGCTATACGGTTGCTGACAACACCTTTACCCGGACGGTTAAAGCCGATCCACGGGATGAGATTACTCTAGAGATTGGTGATAGCAAGCAAGCATCATTCTACCCTCAAGCGAAAATCATGCGCTGGGGGAATGAAGTCAATTTCTCCATCCGTCGACAGAAACAATGGAAACGGCCAACCGTTAGAACCGAGGGTGATATGGTGGCCTATGGGGATGCGGACGAGGAAGTGCATATCTATGAGAAGCCAGAGGTAGGAGAGGATGGCGGACTTGAGATTGAGCTGCTGCTTAAAACGAAACCATCGACCAACCAGTTTGTCTTTACTCTCCAGACCAAGGGGCTAGCCTTTTACTACCAGCCTGAATTGACCCCAGAGGAGATTGCCCAGGGCCGGTCCCGACCGGATAACGTGGTGGGCTCCTATGCGGTCTATCACCTAACCAAGCGTCACAGTCACGCCGGCGGGCTCAACTACAAAACCGGCAAAGCTTTCCACATCTACCGGCCACATATCACCGATGCCTCTGGGAAAGAGACCTGGGGGTCGTTGTCGGTTGATGAGGAGTCTCAGGAGTTAACAGTATCTGTCCCACAGGACTTCCTCGACACCGCCCTCTACCCAGTGCTGGTTGATCCGACATTTGGCTACACCAGTATCGGTGCCTCTACTAGCGCTTGGGCAACCGGCACGGTTGGTAGTGATGGTCAGGTCTACAGTCCTTCCGAGGATGGGTCAGTTTACGCCATGTCCCTATACGGCAATGCCTGGTCTGGAAATGACCCTTGTGACCTCAAAACTGCAATTTATGATTCCAGCGGCAACTTAGTAGCCGAAAGTAAGGAAACCTCTATCAACGGTACAGTTGGGTGGAAAGAACTGTTAGTTGATAGCACTTCAATCTCATCAAGCACTGACTACCTCCTCGCTCATCACCCCAGCGCCTGGATAGACCGCTACTACGATAGTGGAGTTGGCGCCAATTCGAGTAAACAGGTGTCGGCCACGTATCCAACCTTTCCCGACCCCGTCAGCTGGACGAATATTTCAAGCAAGGATCTCTTTTCCCTGTATGCCTCCTACACCGACTTTGGTCAGGATCCAGCCACGATTGCAACCAACGCTGTGAGCTCTATCATGGCTACCTCAGCGATCGGTAATGGCACTATTTCCGAGGTAACGGGTGGTAGTGTGGACGAGCGCGGGTTTGTCTACAGCACCTCGTCTCAACCCAACCCAGGTGATGTTACCCCTAATAATAGCGATTACAGCTCAGTGGTAAATGAGTCTGGAAGCTATTCAAATGGCGAATTCTCTTTATCATTGACTGGTTTGAGTGAGGGCACGAGATACTTCGTCCGCGCCTATATCCATACCACTGCTGGC
>CAZYOX010000495.1:0-2626 GCA_964649285.1 uncultured Bryobacterales bacterium
TTAGCCCTTAACCTGCTTCCTGACATCTCCTATCCATCGCTGACGATTCAGACCACCTACGAAGACGCCGCGCCGGAAGAAATCGAGGCGCTGATCACGCGTCCCGTCGAAGAGGCCGTCGGCGTGGCCGCAGGCCTGACCCGTCTCAGTTCGGTTTCCCGACCAGGTCAATCCGAAGTCGTGTTGGAGTTCGGTTGGGACGTCAACATGGATCTGGCGTCCATCGAGGTGCGCGAAAAGCTTGATCTGATCACGCTCCCCGAGGACGTGGAGAAGCCGGTCATTCTGCGCTTTGATCCTTCCTACGACCCGATCATGCGGGTGCAGCTCTACTCGCAGATGAGCCTGAGCCAGTTGCGCGCCGTGGCCGACGAGGAGATGAAGAAGCGTCTCGAATCGGTCGACGGCGTGGCAGCCATCAAGGTCGCCGGCGGACGCGAAGAGCAGATTCGCGTCGAGATCGATGAAAAGAAGTTGGCAGAGTTGGCTATTCCGATCACTGAGGTCACGCAGATTCTCGGGCAAGAGAATCTCAACCAGGCCAGCGGCTCGCTCTACGACCTTGATGCCAACTATCTGGTGCGCATGCTCAACGAGTTTCGCACCGTCGAAGAGATTCGCGGCATCATCATCCGCGATAGCGGGGGCCGCCGGGTCCTGCTAGGAGATATCGCCGACGTCCAACGCGGCGTAAAAGAACGCGGCGTCGTCACCAGATACAACGGCGACGAGAGCGTCGAGTTGGCTATCTACAAGGAAGGCGACGCCAACACCGTCCAGGTCGCCGAAGCGGTCAAGGCGCGGCTCGACTCGCTCAAAGGCCAACAAGGGTTCCCCAAGAATCTGGAGTGGGCCGTCGTCTTCAACCAGGCGGATTTCATTTCCGCGAGCGTCGCGGATGTGCTCGACGCGGCGCTCGTGGGCGGTCTGCTCGCAACGCTTGTTCTGTTTTTGTTTCTTCGCGACATCCGCAGCACGATGATTATCGCCGTTTCGATTCCGGTTTCGATCTTGGCCACTTTTGCGCTCATGTATCAAACCGGCATCAGCCTCAACATCATGTCTTTGGGCGGCGTGGCGCTGGGCGTGGGCATGCTCGTCGATAACGCCATCGTTGTGCTCGATGCCGTGGATCGTCATCGCCGGCAGGGCGGCAGTCTTCGCGAACAGGTTTACAAGGGCACGAAGGAAGTCAGCGCCGCTGCCATAGCCTCCACACTGACGAGCGTTGCCGTGTTCGTGCCGCTGGTTTTCGTCCAAGGCATTGCCGGCCAGCTGTTTCGGGACCAGGCGCTGACCATCACCTATGCGCTTCTCGCATCGTTGGTCGTTGGGCTGACCTTCGTCCCCATGATCCTGGCGCTGGGCGGGCTCGCGGCGCCTCCGCTGAGAGAGGAGCGCCCAGGTGGTGCACCGAGGCCGACGACGGCGTGGGGCGCCTTCAAGGCCGACATGGTCCGCGCAAGCCGGTTCCTCTTCGTCGACATCGCCACCGTCCTGTTGGCCGACGGACGCAGAGCTGTACGCGCGGGCGCCGCCGCGGTCGACAAGGCTCTCGACCCCATCCTCTCCGCCTTCGATCGCTTCTACGGGCGCATCGAGGAAGGTTATCCCAAGCTCCTGACCAAGGCTCTTGATAACCCAGGGGCCGTGATTTGGGTGACCTTGGCGACGATCCTTGTTGCCGTTGGACTTTCCTTCACGCTCGGCGGCGAGCTCATCCCAACGCTCAGCCAGGGCGAGTTCTCTTTCGAAGTGGAATTGCCCGAAGGCAGTCCTTTGGAGCAAACGGATAGGCTTTTGGAGCAGGTCGAGGACGGGATCAAGGAGTATCCCGAAGTCGACGCCGTCTTCTCCCGAGTCGGCGGCAGTCAGAGCAATCAGTTTGCCGCCGGGGCTATCGAAGAAAATTTCGGACAGGTCTTCGTCACGCTCAAGGACAAGTCGGACAAGGAGGGCGAGGCCGCCGTCATTCAGCGAATTCGCCAAGAACTGGCCCAACGGCCAGACGTGAAGTACGTGTTCACCCGTCCGACGTTGTTCAGCTTTAAGACGCCGATCGAGGTCGAGGTTTACGCTTTCGAGTTGGAGAGCCAACGCCTTGCCGCTGAGCAAATCGCCGCCCGGCTGGCGACAATCGACGGCCTAGGCGACATCCAAACGACCACGCAAGTCGGCAATCCGGAGATCCAGATTCGTTTTGACCGCTCTCGATTGGCTCGCTTGGGCCTAGAGGAGAGCCAGGTCTCGCAAGTTCTGCGCAACAAGGTTCGCGGTGACGTGGCCTCGCGCTTCCGCGATGGAGATCGCCAAATCGACATCCTGGTCCGCGCCGACGCGCAGGACCGTACCAGCATCGCCGATCTCGGCAACCTGATCATCAACGCCCCTACCGGCACGGCTAACCCGCAGACTCCGATCCTCGGCGCAGGCGCTGCCGCGAGCGCCGCTCCGCAAGCGGGCTTCGTTCCCATTCGTCTTTCTCAGGTTGCCGCGATTGAGATGTCACGCGGCCCCAGCGAAATCCGCCACATCCGCTCCCAACGCGCCGCTGTTGTTTCCGCCAGCCTGACGGGGCGTGATCTTAACTCCGTATCGCGCGACATCCGCGAGGCCTTGGCCGAGA
>CAZYOX010000496.1:0-2620 GCA_964649285.1 uncultured Bryobacterales bacterium
ATGGCCGTAGGCGCCGTGCTCGCGAACCCTGAGTTCCTGATCCGTGTGGAATCCGATCCCTCCGGCGTGGAACCCGGCGGGGTCTATGAGGTCAGTGATCTTGAGCTGGCATCGCGTTTGTCATTCTTCCTATGGAGCAGTATCCCGGATGATGAACTGCTTGACCTCGCCATTGCAGGCAAGCTGAGCGAGCCAGGTGAACTGGAAAGGCAGACCCGCCGGATGCTTGCTGACCCTCGCTCGTCGAATCTTTCGACGAACTTCGCCGGCCAGTGGCTGCGGCTCCGGAACATCGACCAGGTGATTCCGAGCACGCTCATTTTCCGGGATTTCGACGACAATTTGCGACAGGCCTTCCGGAAGGAGACCGAGCTCTTCTTCGATAGCGTGCTGCGGGAGAACCGCAGCGTCCGCACTTTCATCAAGTCCGACTACACGTTCCTCAATGAACGGTTAGCCAAACACTATGAGATTCCCAACGTGTACGGAAGTCGGTTCCGCCGTGTCTCCCTGTCGCCCGACAGCCATCGGGGCGGTTTGTTGCGGCAAGGCAGCGTGCTGTCGGTCACGTCGTATGCGACGCGGACTTCGCCGGTGCTTCGTGGCGTTTTCGTGCTGGGCAGCGTCTTAGGTTCGCCGCCGCCGCCGCCGCCGCCGAACGTGCCGGCGCTTGAAGAAAGCGCCCAGGTGGCCGTTCTTTCCATGCGCGAACGGCTAGCTGCGCATCGCAGCAATGCGGTGTGCGCCAGTTGCCACGCTACGATAGATCCGGCCGGGTTCCCGCTGGAGAATTATGATGCCATCGGGCAGTGGCGGGAGTTGGATGCTGACGAATCGCGCGTCGATGCTTCCGGCAGCCTGCCGGGAGCGGGAGAGTTCGGAGGTATCGATGGGCTCGAGCAAGCCTTGCTGGAGCGGCCGGAGTTGTTCGCAGGAACGCTGACCGAAAACCTGATGACCTTCGCATTGGGCCGCGGCATTGAGTACTACGATGCTCCCGCCGTTCGTAAGATAGTGGCGGATGCCGCACAGGACGACTACCGGTTTCAATCGCTGATACTCGGAATCGTGAAGAGCGATCCGTTCCGAATGCGACGCGCGGAAGTTAATGTATCGTCGGCGCCGCGGACGATTGCAGAGAATTAATTATCAGAAGATAAGAACAAGGAGGACGAAAATGTATTTGACGAAGAAAGCTATACCCCGGCGAACGATACTCAAGAGCGCGCAGGGCGCACTAGCGCTGCCGTTGCTTGACGCAATGATTCCCGCAGCCACCGGGTGGGCGGCAACGCCCGCAAAGCCGACCCCGAGGCTTGGCTTCGTCTACGTCCCCATGGGCGCCGATCATACACGGTGGACGCCGACCAGCGAGAAAACCCTGGATGAATTGTCGCCCATCCTCAGCCCGTTGCAGCCCGTGAGGGACTACGCGACTGTCATCACCAACCTACGGCTGCAAAATGCCTACCCAGGTACGCATGACACTTCAAACTCCGCGTTCCTGAGCGCTGCGCCAGCCAAGCATACCGAGGGCTCCGATTACTACTTGGGCACCACGGTCGACCAGATCGCCGCCCGCAAAATCGGCGCTGAAACGCAGTTGGCATCGCTCGAACTGGCCATGGACTTGAACCCGTTGGCGGGAGCTTGCAACAACGGGTATGCCTGCGTTTATCAGAACTGCCTCTCTTGGTCGTCCCCGACGACCCCGCTGCCGTCCGAGGCGCATCCGCGCGTCGTCTTCGAGCGTATGTTTGGAGAGGGCGGCGACGCAGCCACGCGACGCCTAGCGCTTAGCCGGCGCGAAAGCTTACTGGACTCGTTCACCGGCAGCATTGCCAAGATGAAGGGACGCGTGGGCGCCTCGGATCGCTCGCGTTTGGACCAGTACGTCGAGAGCGTGCGTCAAGTAGAGCGCGAAATCGAGCGCGCCGAGCGAGCAGTGGATGAAAACCGCACGCCCGATCTCGATCGGCCTGTCGGAGTTCCGGCGGCGTTCGCGGACCACGTCAAGTTGATGTTCGATCTGCAGATTCTGGCCTACCAAGCCGACATCACGCGGGTCATTACCTTCCAGATGTCCAGGGAGCAAAGCAACCGGACCTATCCGGAGATCGGCGTCTCGGATCCGCACCACCCGATCAGCCATCACGGCAACGAGCCGGTGAAGCTGTTGAAGCTGTCGCAGATCAACCAGTTCCACGTTTCTCTGTTCAGCGACTTCCTGCAGAGAATGCGCGATACCCCCGACGGCGACGGCTCTTTGCTTGATCATTCGGTCATTCTCTACGGCAGCGGCATGGGTAACTCCAGTCTGCACAACCATGAGAACCTGCCGATCATCTTGGCAGGCGGAGGCGCAACCGGTCTGAAGGGCAACCGGCACATCAAGTACGCCGAGCCGTCAAATATGTCCAATCTCCACCTGACGTTGCTGGATCGCGTCGGCGTCCACATGGACTCCTTCATGGACAGCACCGGAGAGATAGAAGGCCTATTCGAATTGAGCGAAGTAGCGTAAGGAGTACGTAAATGCACAGGCGAATTCTCTCTACACTCCTACTCCTGGGGCTGGGCATGGCCATCGGCTCGCTCGTCCTGCTGATGAGGTTCGCCT
>CAZYOX010000497.1:0-2617 GCA_964649285.1 uncultured Bryobacterales bacterium
GCTTTCTTGCCCGACGGCCGCATGCTGGTCACCGAGAAAGTGGGGCCGATTTGGCTGGTCTCCCAAACCGGACAGAAGACTCGGGTGGGCAACACGCCCGCAGTCTATTACCAGGGTCAGAACGGCATGCATGGCATCTACTTGTCACCCAACTATGCCACGGATAAGAGCGTCTACCTGACCTATGCCGAGCCGGGCGATTATGGCGGAGGGCTGGCGATGGCTCGCGCCAAACTGAACCTGACCGCGACGTCGGCCAGCCTGGAGAACCTCGAAGTGTTATGGCGGCAGATGCCCAAGGGCAGGGGCGGACAGGAAGGCGCGCAGATCGCCTTCTCTCCCGATGGGAAGTTCATTTTCCTTTCGGTGGGCGATCGCCAGCGCTTTTATAATGCACAGGACCCGGACTGGCCTGCAGGTAAGATTCTACGCCTGACATTGGACGGCAAACCGGCCCCCGGCAATCCCAATTTCGGTAAGACTGGCGCTCCCTCCATCAAATTGATCGATCCGCCCCGGGACACCGAAGTCGGCAAGAATGCGCCGACCGTCGAGACTTATACCTTTCCCGATGCCAACCTGACCCCGGCGGAGACCTGGGCCAGCGGCGTACGCACGCCCTACGGCTTGGCCTTTTCTCCCACGGGTGAACTGTGGGAAGTCGAACATGGCCCGCGCGGCGGCGATGAGTTGAACCTGATCGAGAAGGGCAAGAACTATGGCTGGCCGCTAGTCTCCTACGGCATGAACTATAACCGCACCCCCATCCCGAGCCACGATACTCGTTCTGATTTCACCAAGCCAGTGCTCTATTGGACTCCGGTCATCGCTCCGGGCAACTTGATGTTCTACACCGGAACGCAAACGTTCCCGCAGTGGAACGGCAGCGGCTTCATCGGCGGCTTGGGCACGAAGTCGCTCAACCGCATCATCTTCGACGGCAAGGGCGGCGCCAAAACGGCCGAGCGTTGGGAAGTTGGCCGACGGATACGCGATGTGGCACAAGCCCCTGACGGCTCGCTGTGGTTGTTGGAAGACGCCAACCCAGGCGCGCTGATCCACGTCACGCCCAAGTAACAATTTGGGAAATTCAAAAAGTGAAGGGGCGGCGGGATTCACCCGCCGCCCCTCTTTCATTTGACTGTTGTCTTTGACCCTATTTCTTCGCTTGTTCGTCGGTGGGCTTAGGGGCATAGATGTCGACGACTTCGGGCCGCTTGCCTTCCAGCGAAAGGCCTGCGTCCAGCATCAGTTTGGTCACGACGTCGATCGTCGGCTGATCAGGACGCGGAAGACGTCCGCTAAAGCCCTCGGCGATGAACAGGGGCGTCCGACCAAATTTGTTCGGCTTACTCCAAATCTGCGGATCGGCTCCGTTCTCCGCGAGGAATTTAATGACCTCCGGGTACATGTTGTAAGCAGCTCCATGCATCGCGGTATCGCCGTCGTTATTCACATCGTTGACGTTGGCGCCGAGATCCAACAAGAGCTTAACGGCCTCAAGCGATTCGCTTTCCTCGCCCGCCTCCTCAGCAGGCTCCTGGGTACCCAGCCCGGCAGCCGCCATAAAAGGAGTAGTGCCGTTGAAGTTCGGAATCATAGGATCGGCGCCCAACTCTAGAAGCAACTTCATCAGAGGCACGTCAGCACGATCAGCGGCAAACAAGAACGGCGTCGATCCCGCAGGCTCCGTCAACGTAGACGAATTGGGTACCCTGTCTCTACCCTCTTCGGGCAAGCGGAAGTTGACGTCGGCCCCGCGCTTGACGATTTCGCGCACGAATTGAGCGCTCGAGACGCTGCCTTGCCCTTGCGGGGGCGCTCCATCGCTGATGTCGCTGGAATCCGGTCGGCGGATGCCGGGGATCATATGCAAGGGGGTGAAGCCCATGCTCATGTCATTCGGATCCGCTCCGCCATCGATCAATGCCAACGCTACTTCGAAGTGACCGTTCTGGACGGCAAGCATCAACGGAGTCGTCGGCAGCGTCCGTCGACGCGCTCTCTCTCCCACACCGCTCGACGGTTGCATCGTCGCCGTCAGATCTACGCCAGCAGCCATAAACTCCCGGACGACGTCCAGATGGCCTTCGCGCACTGCAAAGAAGAACGGCGTGAATCCGGAGTCAAGCTGCGCGGTCATGTCGGCCCCGCCCTTCATGAGAGCCTTCACGACTCCGAGGTTGCCCTCAGCGGCCGCCCACATCAAGGCCGTTTGTCCAAGCCGTTCGCGCCTGTTGGGGTCCGCGCCTTTCTCAAGCAACGCATTCACGGCATCTACGTTTCCAGAACGAGACGCGAGCATGAGAGCGGTCTCGCCGCCCTTCATCGTTGTGTTCGGATCAGCGCCGGCGTCCAGCAACATCTTCACGATTTCAGGATTGGCGTTGATGCAAGCCTGCGCTAGCGGGGGCACGCCGTACAGATTCTCTGTCCCCACCGTGGCGCCCGCTTTAAGCAGCAAACCAACCAATTCCGCGTCGTTGTGAAACGCGGCCCAGTGTAGCGCCGTGGTCCCATCGACCTGGGCGGCATTCACGTCAGCGCCGCTCTTCAGCAGTGCTCGAATGCTCTCCTGGTCGTGCTGTTCGGCGGCGTCAGCAAGGGACGCCGCCGC
>CAZYOX010000498.1:0-2616 GCA_964649285.1 uncultured Bryobacterales bacterium
CGCTATTATCTACTTGACGCAGGGGTAGCGGCGGCGGTAGATTGGGGCGGATGCCCGAATCTAGCGTACCCGGACGCATTAAGTCCCTATTGCACTCTAAGCGGGGCTGGCTGGGCTTTATTATTGGGGGCGGCTCCTTCGCAGGGCTCAAACCATGGCAACTCTTCGGGATCGGCGGGGACATATTCATGGGTCTAGAGATAGGCGCTTGGATATCCAGGTTGACGAGTCCCCTTGCTCTGTGGGTGGGCTTCTTTTCTGGCGTAGCCTTGATTGTCTGGGCGCTCCTGCGTCCAGGCTCGTCGGCCGACAAATCATCATCGGGCGAATCAAGTCTCGGATTACTTTCCTACGAAGACGCTCACGTCGAGTTTTCTGACCATGTAGACGGCATCCAGATTGGCATTAGCGGACGACTGACGAATACGTCAGAAGCGACGTTTGGGCGTTATCTCATATGGTTGGTTGTACTTTTGGAGTGGGACCCCGAGACTAGAGCCTACAAAGATGAGGTTCGCCCGTCATCAGAGGCCTTCCCGATTGCATCAGGAGAGCGATTGCGCCGTGGCGAGTCTGTAGGGTTCGCCGTTGCTGACTCCAATCGCCTACTGAAGAGCACGGCCGGCGTCTCAGTAGACCTCAACGATCTCAAATTGCGTAAAGCTATCCTTCGCTTAGTCTGCGACGGCAAAGCGAGAGACGAACAATTGCAATTTAGCTGCGGCGGAGATGAACCAACAGAGATAGTGCCTGTACCAGCTAACTCGTCCGCTTGGCTAAACAGCGTGGCCCTTGGCGAAAAGATCGTTTTTCTTGAAGGAGAAGTTTCGCGCTACAAGAGCGCCAGCCAGCAAGTAGAGCGCCAATTGAGCGTCGAGAAGGACAAGCTGGACAAGTGCCACGGCGAGCGAGACGAAGCGATCTCCCGTGCTGAATGGAGCGTCAAGAGGCTTCAGTCGATGGAGATCGCCATGCGTAGTTGGGAGCCGCCGAAGAATCATCCTGTCGTCTGTATTCGATACCGGGACTCAGACGACCGCGATTTGGCCGAGGGGCTTGCTGCCGGATTCAAGGGAGAGGGAGCGGCTTGGGTGGTCAGTGTAGAGGACTCTACGATTGGCAAGAACCCTAGGCAAGAGACTAGGGTTGTTCTCTTCTCCAATAGAACCGACAGCGGTGCGCTAGTTCATTGCCTAAAGTGGTTTCTGCCTGGCGACGGCCAAGATGCTGCTGAGCGAAAGCTAACGGCATGGCCAAGTAGAGAAGGACAAGAAGCGGATGTAGAGATTCAAGTTTTCGATCACGTTTGGAAGCCCTAAGCCGTGAGTTCGTCATACGTCACCTTGTCCGACGCAATCAACCGCAGCAGCGTGTCGCGGAACATGAACGGGTTGTCGCGGTTGTCGAAGCGAAACTCGAACTCGTCGAGGTAGGCCGGAAGATGCTTGGCGCTGATCTGATGATACGAACCGACAATCGACCGCTTGAGCAGCGAGAAGGCGCCCTCGATGGAGTTCGTGTGAACGTCGCCGCGCACCCATTCGTCTTCCGAGTGCGTCACGCGGGAATGCTTCGTGTTCTCGTCGCCGCAACCGTCGTAAGCGTGCCAGTCGTCGGTATAGATGTTCTTGGCGCTGTCATCGACTTGCGACTTGATGAAGCCGTGGAGCGTCTTGCGGTCGCGCCGCTTCTCGACGCGCAAGCGGATCGAACCGCCGCGCTCGATGGCTCCGAGAACCATCGCTTTGTTGCCGACGTAGCCGCGTCCCTTGCCGGACTTCTTTCCGCCGATGAACGTCTCGTCAACCTCGACGGTTCCGGTGAGCGGCGTCGTGTCGGCGTCCTTCATGGCGGCGCGAATGCGATGGCAGAGATACCAAGCCGTCTTGTAGGCAACCTTGAGCGTCCGCTTGAGTTGATTGGCGGAAACGCCTTTCTTGGCTTCGCACATCAAATAGATGGCCGCGAACCATTTGCGAAGCGGCAAGTGCGAATCGTGGAAGATCGTCCCGGCGCGAACGGAGAACTGATAGCGGCATGAATCGCAATCGAACTGATCGCGCTTCACGATGCGCGAAATCTTGTCGGACGAACAGCGGGGGCAGCGCACGCCGTCAGGCCAGCGCAAGCCCTCTAAGTATTCGTGGCAGCGTTCCTCGGAATGGAACGTGTCCATCAAAGTTAGAAGATCAATGTTGGCGGTAGAAGGCATGGCAAAGAAACCTATCGAGATGACCGACGCGGAAGCGCTGAAAAAGCTGTTCCCGAAAAAAGTGCGGGAAGAGTTGAAGCGCGTTGCACACGAGAAAGATCCGAAGCCGAAGCAGCCGGAAAAGTCATCGTAACGCCGTTCACATGGATAGTATGCCGGAGTTCTTACCTTGTGTCAAGTAGATAACGGCGGAATAATGCAGGTTGACTTGTCTCCCTCAGGGAGCCCATCGACGCAGATCACAACAGGGATACGCCCGCGCAGCTGTTCTTTGAATAGATCGTCTGCCATGTGGTGCGCAAGGTAGCGCCATACGCCCGTGCAATGTTCAATGACTCGTTGATTACTCAACACCGACAGCTCCCTACTATACAACCAACGCTTTGATCAACTGTACAAGACTC
>CAZYOX010000499.1:0-2601 GCA_964649285.1 uncultured Bryobacterales bacterium
GGGAATTGGGCAGCATGTTCCAGTACTACTCCGCGCTGCCCTTCAATATTACGACCGGAAGCAATACCATTCAGGGGACCTCGGCGCGGCCCATCGTCAACGGCGCCTTCATCAGCCGAAACTCGGGCGAAGGGTATAACTACTTGAACCTCAGCGCCCGCCTGAGCCGAAGCTTCCAACTCTCGGATGGAGTTCGCTTGCAAGGCATGGTGGAAGCATTCAACGCGCTGAATCGCGTCAACGGCGTGACCAACAACGGCGTCTTCGGCACTGGCGCTTACCCGGCGAACCCGTCGGCTTCGTTCGGACAGATGACGTCCGCTGGCGAACCCCGATCGTTACAATTAGCGGTGCGTTTGCAGTTCTAGGAGGTCGAGTGACGTTCACCCTTGCCCTATTGGTTTTTCTGCACCTCCCCGCCCCGTCGCCCGAAGCTGTCAGTCACACGCCGCAGCTGGCCGCTTCGGAGAACGTCGTCGCATTGGCCTACGGCGCGGGCAAGAGCATCTACGTGACGGTCTCCGTCAACCAAGGCAAGGACTTCGGCAAGCCGGTGAAGGTCGCCGAGGCGTCGATTCTGCCCTTGACCCGACATCGCGGACCGCGCATCGCCATCTCAAAGGGAACGATCATCGTCACCGCAGTAACAGGCGAGTCCGCGGCGACCGGCCCGCATGCTCATGGTCTGCCCTCGGACGGCGACTTGTTCGCCTGGCGCTCGGCTGACGGCGGCAAGAGCTGGTCCGCGGCTGTTCGCATCAATGACGTCCAAGCCGCTGCTCGTGAAGGGCTGCACACTCTCGCTGCTGACGAAGAAGGTCGCTTGTTCGCGGCCTGGCTGGACCTACGCAGCGAAGGCACGCGGCTCTATGGCGCTTGGTCAGACGACCAGGGCGCGACTTGGAGCGCTAACAGCAAGGTGTATGAGTCCGCCGATGGAACGATCTGCCAGTGTTGCAGTCCGACGGCTGCATTTGCGGACAACGGGAATCTCGACGTGATGTTCCGCAATGTCCTGGGCGGCGCGCGTGACCTGTACTTGCTGAGCGCCATGTCGAGTACACAGTCGTTCGGCAAGGCCCAGAAGTTGGGATACGGAACGTGGATGCTCAACGCCTGCCCGATGGACGGCGGCGGCATCGCCCATGCCGACGGTGTTGCCGTCACGGCTTGGCGCCGCGACCGCGAGATCTTTCTGGCGACGCCTAGTAAGCCGGAGACTCGGCTTGGCGAAGGTCAAGATGTGACGCTCGCGGTAAGCGGCGGCCGCATCTACGCGTTGTGGATTCAAAGATCCCAGCTTGTTTCCTGGGTTGACGGCAAGATCGAAACCCTCGCGGCCAAAGCTGCCATGCCGGCGCTGGTCGCGTTACCTACCGGTGGAGCGCTGGCCGCTTGGGAACAGGACGGCGGCATCTCAATCTCTTCTCTGAAATAGCCGTCCGCGAGAACGACTGCCGCTTCCGCTTTGCCCCATGGCGTCTTCATCGCCAACAATGAAGGCGATGGATCGAAGCGCCGCATGGATGTCGCACGAGACTGCGTCTTCGCTAAGGCGACTGTTGCCGCGGATCGAAGCGCGGTTCCAAGACCGGACGGATCCCGCCGAGTGGGAAGCATATGTATCCCGGCTCAAGCGTCATTTCCCGAGACTGTTCGAACGTCTGTTTGCTCTCTACGGTGCTGAGTACGACTTCTTCTATCACCTGGAGAGCATTTTGTCGACGGCCACGGAAATGTGGCTGCAGCGCCCCGCTGAACTCAAGGCGTTGGATGCGCGGCGGGAAGCTGATCCGGACTGGTACTTGTCGAACCGCATGGTTGGGGCCATGTGTTATGTCGACCTGTTCGCCGGCGATATTGAGGGACTCCGCGAGCGAATCCCCTATCTGCTGGAAATGGGCATCACCTATTTGCACTTGATGCCGGTCTTCCAGGTTCCAGCGGGCGATAGCGACGGCGGCTACGCGGTCAGCAGCTATCGCGAGATCTATCCGCCGCTGGGCACTATGGAAGATTTAGCGGCGCTGGCAACGGAACTGCGCCGCCACGGCATCTCGCTAGTACTCGATTTCGTTTTCAACCACACTTCCGACGAACACGAGTGGGCTAAGCGAGCGCTCGCGGGCGAAGTGGAGTTCCAGGAATACTACCGCATGTTCCCCGACCGGCAACTGCCGGACGCCTATGAAGCGAGCATGGTGGAAGTCTTTCCCCATGAGCGGCCGGGCGCTTTCACCTATCGCACGCAACTGAAGAAGTGGGTTTGGACCACGTTCCATAGCTACCAGTGGGATCTCAACTACGAGAACCCGGCGGTTTTCAGCAGCATGTTGGAGGAGATGCTTTTTTTGGCCAACCAGGGCGTCGAGGTATTGCGGCTCGATGCGGTGGCGTTCTTATGGAAGCGTGTCGGCACGCCGAGCCAGAACCTGCCCGAAGCGCACTGGATTATCCAAGCCTTCAACACGCTGAGCAGCATCGCGGCGCCGGCCATGGTGTTCAAGTCTGAAGCGATCGTACACCCGGATGAAGTCAAGAAATACATTGGCGCCGGCGAGTGCCAACTCTCCTACAATCCTCAGTTGATGGCCTTGCTGT
>CAZYOX010000500.1:0-2594 GCA_964649285.1 uncultured Bryobacterales bacterium
ATCGCTCGATCGGTCCAGCCGATTCAGCAGCCGCACCAAGTTCTCGTAGCGGCCGCGGAAGTTTGCCGTCACAGAAACCATGCCGTAGCTCTCGTTGCCGTCGATCGCTTCGGAGGCGTAGTCGGTCTCGCGCATCTCTACGCCCGCTGCAGTCGCCGCATCGCCCAACTCCGTCAGCAACTCCGAGAAGGTGCGGTCGCGATCGAACGTCAGTTCCTCAAGCAGTTGATCGCCTTCGTTGCGGGCAGCCGCCAGACGCTGAGAAGACTCCCGCAGCGCGGCCACGGAATCGCGCTTCTGTTGGACCAGGGCCTCAAGCGCCGCCACGGCCGCCTCGCGATCTTCCGTGCGGGTCGCGGCAGGCCTTACAGCAAACAACCAGAAGGCGGCGTCGAAGATCGCTAAGGCGATGAGCCCCGCCACAACGCGCCGTCTCCGCCCCTTCATCTTGGCGCTATAGCTGCTGCTCATACTCCACCATCAGTTGATATCGGAAATACGGCTCGTTGTCGGTCGGCGGATTGAAACCGCGCACATTCGGCGATCCGAAGACCTCCGATGACTCTAGCGCCTTCAGGAATTCGATAAAGTCCGCAGGGGCCTCGGCGCCCACCTGCATTTCCAACCGGACCCTGTTCTCGACCGTGACCTCGGGGCGAATCTGCATCATCAGCACGCGCGGCGGCAAGACCTGCTCCAGGTCGCCGAATGTCTTGGTCCACGAAATGCCTTTCCGCATCAGCAGCTGGTTCAAGAAAAAGGAGCGATCGTATACCTGCAAGGTCTCCGGCTGACGCAGCGAGGACGAGGATTG
The DNA here is from genome assembly GCA_964649285.1 of uncultured Bryobacterales bacterium. Lineage (GTDB taxonomy): Bacteria > Acidobacteriota > Terriglobia > Bryobacterales > UBA6623 > CAMPKL01. The sequence continues at coordinate 815 of CAZYOX010000500.1, forward strand.
GCTTTCCTCGCGTGAGAGTTGAGTCAACTCGGCGCGCAACTGTTCCTCTTTGGCCGCCAACTCAGGCGGCAACTGCCCGCTGCGCCAAAACGAAAAGAGCAAGCCGGCCGTGATCATCAGCAGCAGGGCGCCGATCGCGGCGCTGACTGTCCAAAACAGGCGAGACCGGCCAAACGGCCGCGAGGCCAGATTGAGGTCCACTCTCATGACAGGCTGAGATACCCCCACATGCCCGCATCACGGCGGCCCACAGGCCCCTCGCTCGACTCCAGCGGCTTTGCCGGACAGCCAAGTTCATTCGGAAAACGTTCCAGCGCGGCGGCGAGGTATTCGCCGAACCCGCAAAGTACAAGTTGATCCACCGCCTGGCCCCGGCTGTCGGAAACGAACACCTGCGTCGGAAATATGTCCGTCAGCATATCGTTAAGCAGCTCATCTGCAGGCCGCCCTTCGAGGATACCTAGGTCAACGTTGCGTACGAGGCGAATGACGCCCTTCTCCACGGCCGCCAAAGTCATCAGACCAGACGGCGCCAGTTTGACGAAGAGCGTCATGGGTGCGTCCGGCAGTAGATTCAAGGCGGCCGCCGACGATACTGACACGAAGCCGCTCCATAGCCCGAACTGCGCCAACGCATCCTCATACTGCCTGACCACTTCGGTCGGCGTAAGCGCCACCAGGACCGAATACCCTTGACCGACGCTCGCTGCCTGATACGCGATGCGCGCCGCGGCGATGTCGAATGGCACGGACTTGGTTAGCCGCGAACGAATCAGCTTGAGCCGTTCTTCGGCTCCACTGGGCAGCTGGTCAAAGTCGAGCACCGTAATTCGGGACGATGCGTCTGGCAGGATTAACGCTGTCTCAGAGCCGTTGCGCGGACCCAAATCGTCCAAGACGCCACCCAACGTGGCGGCAAACTCCGCTGCCTGGGCAATATTGGGCCGCGTCGGGGCCGGCTCAAGCGTGCCCGGCGCAAAACGGCGCTCCGCTCGCGAGCGGACCCCGGAGCCATTGGAGCCCCGGCGGACCGCAGCGATGCCGTCCGTCGACACTTCCATCACCAGGGCCGGCGCCGGATCTTCGACCAGCGATCGCAATAAGCTCATGGCAAAACTCGGCAGTCCTCGAAGCTATTCGATGAACGTGACCTTGTTGATCTCCTTCAGCGTCGTCACTCCATCTCGCACGCGCTCAATCGCCGATTCGCGCAGGGTGGTCATGCCTTCTTCCCGAGCCGCGCGCATAATTTCCGACGACGGACGGCGCTCGAGGATCAGCTCGCGAATGTGATCGCTCATGTCCAACAACTCGTGGATGGCAGTCCTGCCGCGGAAGCCTGTACCGGAACACTCGATGCAGCCTTCGCCCTCGAAAAAGGTGAAGTTCCGCCAAATGCTCGGCGTCATGCCCGATTCTTCAATCACCGAGTCGGGATATTTGACCGGCCTCTTGCAGTGCGGACAGATCAACCGCACCAGACGCTGGGCCAGAATGCAGTTCAACGCCGAGACGAAGTTGTAAGCCTCGACGCCCATATTGAGAAACCGTCCTAAAACGTCGACCACGTTATTCGCGTGGACGGTCGTGAATACCAAGTGGCCGGTCAGCGCGGACTGGATGGCGATCTGCGCGGTCTCGGGGTCGCGAATCTCGCCGACCATGATCTTATCCGGGTCGTGGCGCAGGATGGAACGTAGGCCGCGCGAGAAGGTCAAACCTTTCTTCTCGTTGACGGGGATTTGGGTGATACCGTGCAGCTGGTACTCGACCGGATCTT
>CAZYOX010000501.1:0-2589 GCA_964649285.1 uncultured Bryobacterales bacterium
GAGTCACCGCCAGAGCTAGTCCGACCGCTACGGCGGCGTCGACGGCATTGCCGCCGGACTTCAGCACATCGACGCCCACCCGAGTCGCATTCGGCTCGGCGGAGACGACCATCGCCTTGCGGGCATGAACGGGCTCCCGGCTGGCGGCAGGAGCAAGAAGGGTTACGACGAGCAGCAGCGAACCGAGGCGTACGCGCATGCCTCAGGTTAACGCGTCTCTAGAGCTTCACGATGCGCACGTCGGCGTTGTAGTCGGGCACGCCGCCTTGCGGGTCGAGACGTCCGTGCGGAATCAAGCTCAGCACTTCAGGCCAATGGCCTTGCAGCGTGCCTGGCGCCACGTCGGCGATGAAGGCGCGCCCGCGATACCAGCCTTGCTCATTGCGTACTTCAATCGGCGCGTTCATCTTGAGCCCCAAGCGCTCGGCGTCGGCGGCGGCGATGAAGATGTGGTCGCGTTCGGCGCCGGTGAGCGGGTCGCGATCCTGCTGGATCATCGAGTTGAACTGCTTGCCGCGGCGCGTGGCGAGGACGAAGGTATCGGCATCCGCCGCGAGGCCCAACGCAGGCGGCGCAACCGGCATCAGATGCGCCTTGCCGTCGACCGTGGGAAACGAACGATGCTCGCAGAGCCGCGCGCCGCCCCATTGGAACTGGTCGCCTTGGAGGGAGAGCTTTTCGATCCCGGCATAGGCTGGGATGGCTTGCGCGATATCGCGACGGATGGCTGCGGCGTCCTCGAAGTGCACGAGCGCGTATCCCTCGGGTTTGGCCGCCTGGGCCAGATCGAGCAGCGACTGCCACTCCGAATGCGCTTCGCCCACTTCGTGTCCGGGGATATAGGGCGAAAAGATGACTCGCCGTTCGGTGGTCGTCTCCGTGCCGCCGCCGTGCTGCTCGTAACGCGTTCGCGCCGGCAGCAGATAAACCGTGTCGGCGGGCTCCACGAGCATCTGCGAGGTGACTACGATATCAGAGTGCAGCCGTAGAGGGATCTTCTCTAGAGCGGCGCGGATCCGATTCGGCTCAGGCATCGTCTCCAGAAAATTGCCGCCGATGGCGTACAAGGCGTCGAGGCGGCGCTGCCCGGCCGCTTCGAGCGCCTCGACGGTAGCCAAACCGGGCCTGCTGGGAACATCGAAGCCCCACAACTGCGAGAATCTCGCCGCCGACTCGGCATTCACCGGCGCGCCGCCCGGAAGCGACGTTGCATAGGCGCCCATCTCGGCGCCCCCCTGCACGCCGGAGTGTCCGCGAATGGGCATCATGCCCGTGCCGGGGCGCCCGACGTACTCCCTCAGCAGCCCAAGGTTGACGATGCCCGTGACGGTGTCGGCGCCGTGAGCATGCTGGGTGATGCCCATCGACCACACGAATACGCCCTTGTCGGCTGCGGCGAGCTCTTTGGCGAAGGCTTCGACTTCAGAGAACGGTAGGCCGCAACGTGCCAGAAGGTCGTCCATCGATTGAGCATCGAGGGACGCCTTAAGCTCCTCGTAGCCCGTCACCGCAGATCCGAGAAACTCCTGTTTGACCCAACCGCGCTCTATCAGCACTTTTTGCACGGCATTGACGAAAGCCAGGTCACCGCCGATCTTGACCAAGAAGTTGCGGTCGGCGATCTTCGTGCCGAACAAGGCCGAATCCGGATTCGAAGGGATCCAGTACCGCTGCATGCCCGGTTCGCGATAGGCGTTGACCGTGAGCACACGCGCACCCCGGCGCCGCACCTCGGCGAGGTACTTGAGGGCTACGGGCTGATCGTTGGCTGGGTTGGAGCCGAAAAAGACAATCAGGTCGGAGTCGAACCAGTCGCGGTAAGAACAGGTGGTCGCGGCCACGCCCAGCGTAGCCTTGAGACCCGCGGTGGACGGCGAATGGCACAGGCGCGCCGAGTTATCGACGTTCGGCGAACCCAAGTAGCGCATGACCTTCTGCGCTACGTAATAGACCTCGTTGGTGATCCCGCGGCTTGTGAGATAGAGAAACGTCCGCGACGGATCGAACTCGCGCCACCGCGCGCCGACGTCCGGCCACAATTCCTCCCACGAAACGCGGGTGAAGCCCGGCTCTCCGCGGCGGCGGCACATGGGGTAGGCCAGGCGACCCATGTCGCGTAGGTCCTTCGAGCTTCGCTTCGAAAGCACTTGCACATCGCTGAGCTCCGCGTGGTCCAGCGCGCCCATGGTGTTTAGCCGCAACAATTCCAAGCGCACCATGCAAAGGTGCGCGCCCTCGATGGTCCAGTCATGCAGCCCGCTTGTGCCGAGGGCGCAGCCGTCGCACACTCCTTGCGTCAGCACGCGCCAGGCATAGCCGAGGTTGTCGCGATTGGTCCAAGCGATCCGGGCCATGTCGCGAAAGTGATGCGGTTTGGTCTCGCCAAGGCCGAAAGGGACAGGACTGTAGGCGAGTTCAGTGCGCGACCGGCGACGGGACATTTTCGCCGGTATCGTAGCGCACAGCAAAGGCCCCCTGGTTCGCTATCCTGGGCTCATGCGCAGCATGTACTTCGCTGCGGCGTTGTTCTTGGCCGGGTTCGGCTGCGGCGGCCCGGGCGATCAAACCGAGGCGGTGATCGTCGCTGCT
>CAZYOX010000502.1:0-2587 GCA_964649285.1 uncultured Bryobacterales bacterium
CTTCGGGGGCATCGCCCTCAACCGCAGCGTCGGCGGCGTAAACCCAACCGCCGTCGACCGCATGGCGCGCATGACAGGCGGCCGCGGCCGCGTCGTTTGGATGCCGACCTTCGACTCCGTGCAGTGGCAGACGCTCAATGGACAGAATCCGCTCGCGGTACCCGTTTCGCGCGACGGCAAGCTGCTGCCCGAGGTCCTCGAAGTGCTCGACGTCGTCGCCAAACACGGCCTCTCGCTGGCCACCGGGCACTCCAGTCCGGCAGAGTCGCTGATGATCATCCAGGAGGCCAAAGCCCGCGGCATCGAGCGCATTATCGTGACGCATCCTTTTATCTCGGCCATCGGCATGGATATCGAGACGCAAAAGAAGGCCGCCGCCATGGGCGCCCTGTTGGAATACCCGTTCAACGCGACCTTGCCGCCCTTCGGCCCCAAGGCGAACGCCCCCATGGCCGAACACCTCAAGGCGATCCGCGCGGTCGGCCCTGAGAATGTCGTCATCTCCAGCGATCTCGGCCAGCAAGGGAATCCTGTGCACCCCGACGGCCTGATCGCGTATATCCAAGCGCTCAAGGACGGCGGGTTCACCGCAGCGGAAATCCGCACGATGACTCAGACGAATCCGGCTAAGTTCTTGGGCCTAAATTAGTTGACCTCGTTTTCGCCCCTGCTCTAGAGTGAGGGCGGATGCACATGCACCACAGCCATGGGGGCAGCGACGCCAGTCTAGACCGTCGTCTGCGTCTTTCTCTGTGGGTCACCGCCGCATTCATCGTTGTCGAATTCGCCGCCGGCATCCGGGCTAACAGCCTCGCGTTGATCTCCGACGCCGGCCACAACTTCACCGACGCCTTGGCGCTCGGCTTAGCTCTGTTCGCTCACCGCATTGGCAGTCTGCCCCCGAGCGCCAGCAAGACGTACGGCTACAAGCGCGCCGGCGTGCTGGCGGCCTTCGTCAATGCCCTGGTGCTGATCGCCTTGTCCCTGTTGATCTTCTGGGAGAGTTATCACCGCTTCGTCAACCCGCGCGAAGTCGAGGACATGATCATGCTGGTGATCGCCGGCGCGGGCCTAGTGGTCAATCTTGTGGTGATGAAGGCGCTGCACTCGGACAGCCGCCGCGACCTCAACGTGCGCGGCGCTTACATGCACATGCTGGGCGACGCCCTTTCTTCGGTCGGCATCATCATCGGCGCCATTGCTATCGGCCAGACCCGCGCTCTTTGGATCGACCCGCTGTTGTCGGTCCTGATCGGCGTGCTGATCATTTGGAGCGCCTGGGACATCATCGTCGAATCGCTCGACATCTTGCTCGAAGGCGCGCCGCGTGGCATGGAACTGGCTGCAGTAACCAAGGCTCTGCGCGACGTCGACGGCGTCATCGACGTGCATGATCTGCACATCTGGAGTCTCTCTTCAGAAGATCACGCGCTGAGCTGCCACGCGCTCATCGACGACATGCCGCCTTCCGAGAGCCGAGTCATCCTCGAGCGCATTCAGGCGGTGCTGCTGGAGAAGTTCTCGATCTGCCACGCGACCGTGCAGTTCGAGCACATCGAATGTTGCGGCGCGCAGCAGATTTGCAGCGAGACTGTCTCACACAGTTCGTAGGAGCCGCGCCGGCAGGGTGATAATCGCCGCTAGAAGCTCAAACACGCCGCCGATAACGATGCCCAATAGGCGAAACGGCAGCAGGAGCAGCCAAACAACCGGATAGATCACCAGCGCCAGCAGGGCCAGCGGCCAGCAAACGACAAACAGCACCAGCCAGATCAGAAAAGTAAACACGGCAGATTCCTTGCCTGTTCGTACGAACTCACAAGGCGGTTTGTTCCGCTCAGGCGCTCAAGGCCGCAACACGGCAATGCCCGGCAGATTGCGGTAGCGTTCGGCGTAATCCAAGCCATAACCGACCACGAACTCATTGGGGATCTCGAATCCGCGATAGTCCGCCGCAATCGGCGTCTCGCGGCGCGACGGCTTGTCGAGCAACGTTGCCAACCGCAGCGTCCGCGGCTTGCGTGCAGCGAGATGCGCCAGCAGGACCGAGGCCGTGCGCCCGGTGTCGACGATGTCTTCCACCAGGATTACGTCGGCATCGGCGATGTCGTCATCGAGGTCGACCGTAATCCGCACAACCCCCGAAGACAAATCCGACGCTCCGTAGCTGGAAGCGCGAAGAAAGCCGAGCGCGGCATCCCGTCCAATCGCCCGGGCCAGGTCGGCCTGGAAGACGCAAGCGCCCTTGAGCGCCGCAATCAGCCACAAAGGCCGATCGTCCCTGGCGAAATCCTGACCAATCGAGCGCCCCATCTCAACGACCCGCGACTGGATCTGCTTGGCGGATATGAGAGGCTCCAGGCGGCTGGCGGGCATCCCCGATTCTTGCGGAATAGCGAGAGGCCGGTCAACGGGTGACCGGCCTCTTCCTACCTGTACCTACGATGACCCGCTACCAATCGATGACCGAGCCGTCATCTTGGTCGAAGCGCGGCAAGTACGGATCAGGTTCGCCGACCTCCGCCATGAGCTTGTCTTCGTCGATGGTGATGCCGAGACCGGGATCGGTGGGCAGCGGCCGGTAACC
>CAZYOX010000503.1:0-2578 GCA_964649285.1 uncultured Bryobacterales bacterium
CGTCTTTTACGGCGGCAACCGCGGTAATCCGGAGAACCCCATGTGGGAGTTCGCCAGCATCGAAGAGATGTACCTCAACCACCCCAACGGTTCGTACAATCAGTTCGGCTCCCTTGGCGAGCACAAGTCGCGCCAGTTCGAATTCGGCGGCTTCATCCAGGACGACTGGCGAGTAAGCAATAAGCTGATGTTGAACCTCGGCATCCGCTATGACTTCTTCTCCAATAACGTCATCACGCCGACTGGGAAACTGTTCGTTACCAACAAGAACTATTACGACCCGGTAGGGGGTGTTGGAGAGGACTTCGCCTTCGGACCGCGCCGGCCGTTTGACCGGCCGATCGAACACGACCCTTGGGTCAACCTAGGCCCGCGAGCAGGCTTTGCTTACCAGGCCAGCCAGAGCACCGTCATCCGCGGCGGAATCGGCTTCATGTTTGCGGCGACTATACCGGGAATCTTGCGACAAAGCACGGCCGACCTAGACCTTCCTCGCCGGCTTATCTTCAGCCGCGAAGAGAACGACCGCGTAGGGGGTAAGTACCCTATGACCAATGAAGAAATGCGGCCGCTCGCGCTGGTCGAGATTCAGGACCAGGGTACGGAACTGGCTTACACGGCGATCGACAACTATCTCCAGAGCCCTTACACAATTAACTACCAATTCAATATCCAACGCCAGCTTACGGACACCATGATGTGGGAAATCGGCTACGTTGGCATCCGGGGCATCAAGTTCCCCATGCACCGGCGCTACAATCTGCCGGATCGCATTACCGGCATAAGGCCGAATCCGATCTTTAGCCCGAGCGGCACGTACGTCTCTGCTGATGAGAGCGTAATGAACCACTCCTTGCAAACCTCGTTCCGTAAGAGAATGTCGAATAACTTATCGTTTGACTTCCATTACACCTACGGTAAGACGATGGCCTTCGCCGGCGGCGACGTTGGCCTCAACTACGCGGCCGACGCAACAGACGGCAATCAAACCTTTTCCAACCTCGCCATGGAGCGGGCGGCTGTCCAATTCGACACCACGCATCGCGCCGTCGCCGACGTGATTTACGATCTGCCGACACTGCAAAATGCGGCTGCGCCACTGCAGGCAATTCTCGGCGGATGGCAGTTGAGCGCCATTTACCGCGGCTCAACCGGAACGCCGCTTGCGGTTAGTCAGAGCTGCGGCCAGATGTGGGCTTGCCGTCCCGATTACATTGGCGGCGACCCCTACCGGTCGGGCGTGTTCGGCAGTACTCCTCGGCCGGGTTCGCACCAAGACACGTACTACATCAATCCGGATGCGTTCCAGTTGATTCCAGAAATAGATAACATCGCAATTAGACCGGGAAACGCCGGAAAGTCGCTGGTTCGCGGTCCGGGCCAATGGGCTGTGGACGTGAACATTTCGAAGGCTTTCAACTTAAGCGAATCCATGCGGCTGCAGCTTCGCGGCGAGATGTTTAACTTCTTTAACCACGTTAACCTCAGCTCTCTCAACGGTAACCTTGAGAATTCCGACTTCGGAACCCTCGACAGCTCGGGCCCCATGCGCACTATGCAAGTGGGTATGCGCCTAACCTTCTAACGAACTTACCCCAGTCTGAAACGGCGAGAGCGGGGCCGCAAGGTCCCGCTCTTTACTCGTGGGCCCGCACTCGTTCTGTGGTCTCAAGAAAGCGGTGATAGGATGATGGCGTATTGAGCGGCAAGGGTAACAGATCCGATCGAGCCAAAGCCGAGAAGACAGCGTCGGCGGAGCCCCAAGCCGCTAAGGCCGAGAACCATCCTCTCTCGGCCTCTCTCAAGCGATATGCACCTGCCGCGATCGCTATTTTGGTAGTTGCGGGCGCGGCCTATTCCTGGCGCTTGCTTTCCCCAGGCGACTCTCCATCCGCCGGCGACCCCGATGTCGCCAACCAAGGGCCCCTCTACATCAGCGGAAGCGACGCGGGATACTTGCCCGGCGACGCTTGTAGAGAATGTCACGCTGCTGTTTACGAAACCTATCAACACACCGGCATGGGCCAGTCATTCTCTCGCCTTGGACCGGGCAACATCGTTGAAGACTTCACCCCAAGTGAAGCTTTCTACCACAAGGCGTCCGACCGCTACTACCAGACGATTCAGCGGGAAGGGCGCTACTTCCAGCGGCGCTATCAGATTGGTCCCGACGGCGCGGAAACCAACGTCATTGAGAAGGAGATCGACTTCGTGGTGGGGTCAGGAAATCATTCCCGGACCTACCTCCATCAAACAGCGAACGACGGGCTCGTGGAGCTTCCATTGGCTTGGTACTCGGCCGAAGGCGGCTATTGGGCAATGAATCCCGGCTATGACCGCCGGGACCATGACGGGTTTCGCCGCCGCGTCACGCACGAATGCATCTTCTGCCACAACGGCTATCCTGAACTCCCTGTGGGAGCCGATCTCAGCGGCAGCGATCCTGTCTTTCCTGGGGCGCTTCCAAACGGGATAGACTGCCAACGTTGCCACGGCCCGGGTCGCGATCATATAGAAGCGGTCAAGGCGGGCCACGACCTTGAGCAGATCCGCCAGGCCATAGTCAATCCGAGCAAGC
>CAZYOX010000504.1:0-2549 GCA_964649285.1 uncultured Bryobacterales bacterium
TGCTCTTGCAACGGCCCCGGCGTATTCGCCGCTTCCGTCATCCACTCGACCGCCTCGGGGATGTTGTCGCCTTTCACGTCCAACTGGACGTAGCAGACCCCTAGGAAGTAGGCCAGCATGTTGTAACGCTCGCCGCCTTCGGCCTTAATCACGTCCACGGACTGCAAGAGATGAGTTCTGCCGCTGCGATAGGCGTCTGCCGTATTCCTTCCGATCCATGCGCGTCCCGCGGCGAAGTTGGCGTAGGCGGTCATGCGCGCCGTGTAGGCTTTCCACTGCTCATCCGCCATGCCTTCCGGCTTCGGTTTGGAGGCGATGATCTCGAGCGCCTTCTCGGCATGAGCCTGGGCCGAGTCGAAGTCCTGTTTTCCGAGCGCGTCTTCGGCCAGCCTGTAGCGGTAGGATTCGTCTTCCACGCCGGCTTCGATCGCTTTCTCAATCCAAGCAAGCGCGTTGGCCCGGTCGCCGGCCTGCTCGTAACTCTCGATGTAGCGTCCGTACATGTTCTGGGCGTATTCGCTCTCCGGATACTCGGTGCGAATCAGATCCAGCCAGCGGATCTTCTTCTCCAGCTCCGTCTCGTCCACAAAGGCCATATTGGCGGCCCACGCCAGCCAATCCAGTACGCCGCTGGCGTATTCGCCCGGGAATCCCTCTTCCTTCGCTTGCGCCTTGGCCAGCGGCTTCGTTAAGTCGATGGAAGGCGCCAGCTCATCCCATCGCTCCAGGCCGACATAGGCCTCATTGACGCGATGGCGCACCTCCAAGTCGTTCGGAGCCCACTCCAACAGTTGCATTCCCGCTTCGAGCGTCTTTTCATGTTGCCCCGCGTCTTTGCCGCTGATCAGAATGTTGTACAGCGCGAACGGGCGATTGGGGCTATCCGGGTGTTGCGCGACGAACTCGTCCAGCGTCGTCACTCGCTCGGCCGGGTCTGCGATCTGCGCGGCGGTCACGACGAAGTTGCGTTCTTCCACGGGGCCTGAGGCGTCCGGCTGGCGAAAAGCGACTTGCGCCAAGCAGAGCCCATATGCGGATAAAAGCAGCAGCAATAGAGTGGTGAGGCGTCTCATCAATGGCATCGGGAAAGCCCTGTCATGCTAGGACAATCTTCGGGCTGAAGCAAGGTTCGGTTCAAGGCAGGGGGACACGGTTCGATAAAATGGGCTTCGTTTGTCCACGCTTGGAAAAGTCGAGGCCATAGGGCTTACCAAAGAGTTTCGCGGCGCCAAGCGCAGGCCCGGATTGTCCGGAGCCGTGCACGACTTATTCCAACGCGAGTACACCACCCCCCGCGCCGTCGACGACATCTCCTTCTCTATCGAACCGGGCGAGATGGTCGGCTACATCGGCCCCAACGGCGCCGGCAAATCGACATCGGTCAAGATCCTCACCGGCATCCTGACGCCCACATCCGGCGAAGTCCGGGCCAACGGCTTCGTCCCCTACAAGCAGCGTATGGCCTACGCCGCCACTATAGGCGCCGTTTTCGGCCAGCGCACGCAATTGTGGTGGGACATCCCCGTGGTTGAGTCGTTTCGCCTGCTTAAGGAGATCTACGACGTCTCCGATGCCGATTACCAATCTCGCCTTGCGCGCTTCGACGACATCCTGAGCCTGAACGAATATATGGACAAGCCTGTTCGTAAGCTCAGCCTCGGGCAGCGGATGCGCTGCGATATGGCGGCAGCGTTAATCCACAACCCGCCGCTGCTGTTTCTTGATGAGCCCACGATCGGGCTCGACCTGTTGGCTAAGGAGGCCATCCGCAAGTTCCTCAAAGAGGTCAATCAAGAATTCGGCACGACCATGCTGCTGACGACGCACGATCTCGCCGACATCGAGGAACTCTGCGACCGCCTGATGCTTATCGACCACGGGCGCATCCTGTTTGACGGCCCGCTCCATTCGCTGAAGGCGCGCCTCGGCCTGCAGCATCAAGTTCGCTTCGAGCTGAAAGATCCCGAGCAAGCCGAAGCCATCGAGGCGCTCACGCTCGACGGTGTGAGTTGCCGCAGGCGCGACCCGCTTACCTGTGTATTGGCATTTGACCGCGACCGCTACGCGACTGGCGACATCATCCGCCGCGTCGTCGCCGCCGCGGATGTCCGCGACATCTTCGTGGAAGAGGAGTCGATCGAGTCGATCATCCGCCGCGTCTACACCGACAGCGGCGTATTGCTGCCCACAGTACGCGGCTAGGTATTTTCTCTAACTTGAACCGGGAAGTTTCCCAGGGCTCCCGGCTCGCTCGTGAAGAGATCCTCTATGCAAGCGCTTCTGCCATCGCAGGGCGCGGGGGAGATCAAGTTTTATGCGTAAAGTCTTCTTGGCCGCGTTGTGCGCGGCTGTAATGTGGGCAACGCCTGGAGAAGTTCAGGCAGCCCCGTTCAGCTTCAATTGGACCGACACGGTAGGGCGCGTCGGTTGGCGATTCTTTCACTTTTACGATCGTCGTTGACAACGGCGGGTTGACCACCGTCTCGCAAACCTGGACGACGGCTGATTTTGTGTCGGCCTCTATTAGTATCAACGGAGGATCGTATACC
>CAZYOX010000505.1:0-2547 GCA_964649285.1 uncultured Bryobacterales bacterium
ACCCAGGCGCAGTTGGCGCCAGCCTTGGGATGCCCGGCCTTGGCGGCGACCATCTCCTTCATCATGTCGGGCATGGCCCACATGCCTTTGCCGATCTGCGCCTTGCCGGGTAAACCGCACTCGATGCCGATGTCGACATTCCAGTCTTCGTAGGCGAGCATCCAAGGCGTATTCTTGATTTCCATCTTGGGCAGCATCGGGCCTGCTTCCATGCTGGTGTGCATTTCGTCGCCGGTGCGGTCCAAGAAACCGGTGTTGATGAAGACCACTCGTTGCCGCGCCTCATAGATGCAGCGTTTGAGGTTGACGGTGGTACGGCGCTCCTCGTCCATGATGCCGATCTTGAGCGTGTTTGCCGGCAAACCGAGCATCTGCTCGACACGCGCGAACAGTTCGCAGGTGGCGGCGACTTCGTCTGGGCCGTGTTGCTTCGGCTTCACGATGTACATGCTGCCGGTACGGCTATTGCGCAGGGGGCTGAGCTTCTTGAGGTCATGCAAGGCGCAGAGCGTCGTGACCATGCAGTCCAGGAAGCCCTCGGGAACCGGCGAGCCGTCGGCCGTGGTCACCGCATCGGTGTACATGTGTAGGCTAACATTGCGGACCAGGAGCAAGCTGCGGCCGGGCAAGGTCAGGGGCTGACCAGTGGGGGACATGTAAGTGCGGTCGGGATTCAGACGGCGAGTGATGGTGCGACCGCCCTTTTCGAGCTTCGCCTCCAGAGTGCCCTTCATGATTCCCAACCAGTTGCGATAGACGACGGTCTTGTCAGAGGCGTCGACGGCGGCCACGGAGTCCTCGCAGTCTTGAATAGTGGTGACGGCCGCTTCGAGTTCCACATCCTTGAGTCCGGCGGGGTGAGAGGCGCCGACGATGTGCTTCTTGTCGAACAGCAGGTCGATGTGCAGGTTGTTGTGCTTGAGCAGGACAGAACTGATGCCGGCGTCTCCAACGTTGGAGCCAACGAACTGCGAAGGGTCTTTCAGACCGGTCGTCTGGCCGCTGGTTAGAGTGACGACTAGGCTGCCGTTGTTGACCGCCACGCCCGCCATATCCGCGTACTTGCTGGAGGCCAGGGGCACGTGTTTGTCGAGGATCTCGTTGACCATCGCGACGACCTTCTTGCCGCGGACGGGGTTGTAAGGGCCCGCTTTTTCGCAGCCCTCGGATTCAGGAATGACGTTTGTGCCGTACAGCGCGTCATACAGGCTGCCCCAGCGGGCATTGGCGGCGTTCAGGGCGTAGCGGGCGTTGTCGACGGGTACGACGAGCTGCGGACCGGCGACGACGCCGATCTCAAGATCCACATTGGCCGTCTCGATTGCGAAATCTTCCGGCTCCGGGAGCAGATAGCCGATTTCGGTCAAAAAGGCCTTATATTCGGCTGGGTCAAAGGGCTTGCCGGCGCGCGCGACGTGCCACTTGTCGATAGCCGCTTGGAGCTCGTCCCGGCGGTCTAGCAGGGCGCGATTCTTCGGGCCCAGGCTGGTAACGATGTCGTTCAGACCTTGCCAGAAGGCGGTAGGGGTCACACCCGTGCCCGGAGCGGCTTCCTTCTCAATAAACTCGGCTAGACCGCGCTCGACGCGGAGGCCGGCTATCTCAATGTATTCGGACATTGCTGATTTCTCCTATCGTGACGTTAAGGGCCTATCGTACAGCAACCGCGTGGGAGAGGTCTCCCAAGCATTGAAACGAGACCCAGTGGCGGGCAAATCTGTTCGGAGCTACAATGGCGCGATCTGTATGCGCCGTTACTGCCCCGTATAACGATTTTATTGTCCGAAAGGAGTTGCCCGATGCCTTTCTTAGGAACGATGAAGACCCTGGCTCTGGGAGCCCTGCCCTTGCTGTTGGCCCAGAGCGCTCTTGCCCAAGATTACGAAGAGGCGGTCGGGGCTGGCGTCTGCGCCATGCTGAGCGGGATCCTCCTACTCATACCGATCGTTATCATCGCCGTGAACATCGCGATGATCGTGTGGGTGGCTAAGGACTCCAAGGCCAGGGGGATGGAGAACTCGATCGTCTGGATGCTGCTGGTGTTTTTTACGAGCGTCTTGGGCTTCGTCATTTACATACTGTCTAGGCCGAAGGGGGATAAGGTTGTGTGCCCGAACTGCGCCAATCCGAGGTTGGCGTCGCTCTCGAAATGTCCGCACTGCGGCGCCGCCTAAAGCGTCCCGAGACGTACCTCGCTGCTTTTGCCTTCCTTGTGCTGGCGGCGGCCGGCGATTCCCTTCGTCCAGCCGACCGGCAAGCTTCCGTCCGGGTTTACGTCGGTCTGGTCGAGTTCTACCAGGCCGACCTCAGCCCGCGTTTGCGCTCCTACATCACCTGCCGCTATGAGCCGACGTGTTCGGAGTATTCGAAGCAGGCGGTGGAGCGCTTCGGCATCCTGGAAGGGCTAGCGCTTTCGTGGCGGCGGCTGAACTCGTGTCAACGTACGGTGCCGCTGGGTACGCAGGATCCGGTGCCGGCGCTGGACTGAATCCGGCGTCCTCAACGCGCTTGGGCTACGTCGCCCCCCGCCTCCGGCTTCAGGGTGCT
>CAZYOX010000506.1:0-2541 GCA_964649285.1 uncultured Bryobacterales bacterium
AGCGTACGACACCGGCGCGAAACTCATCAACCGAGCACTTGAGGATGCGCGCTCCGAACTTGGAAGGCAGGAACGAACAATCACGCCCGTTGACCTCGCGGCCAACGAAATCTACGACATCCTCCGCAAACGACTTTTCAAGTCCCTACCGGACAAAGCGGAGATCGGTGATATCGCGGATGCTTTCGGTCGGAAGCTCGAAGAAGCCGCCAAATCCAAAACGGCGAACCGGGGTGCGGAAGCCGCTGCCGACGAGATCGCCGCAACCTACCCGTTTCATCCTCAGCTCAAGAACGTCATCGCGCTGTTCAAAGAAAACGAGCAGTTCAAGCAAACGCGCGGCCTGATTGAACTCGTTTCGCGCTTGCTCCGTTCCGTCTGGGAGCGCCAGGCAAATGACGTATTCCTAATCGGTCCGCAGCATTTCGATCTTTCGATCGCCGAGGTCCGCGACAAGCTCACCGAGATTTCCGGCATGCGCGACGTGATCGCGAAGGACCTTTGGGACGCGCAGCACTCTGCTCACGCTCAAGTCATCGATCTGAATACCGGCAAGGAAGCTGCGACGCAAATCGGTGCGTTGCTGCTCGTCGCGAGCCTCTCAACCGCCGTAAACGCGGTCAAGGGTCTAACGCGCGAAGAAATGGTCGAGTCTCTGGTTTCGCCATTGCGCGAGCCGTCCGAGTTCCTCGCGGCTTTCGAGGAGTTGGAAAAAATCGCCTGGTACATTCATCACACGCCCGAGGGACGCTACTACTTTGACAGGCAGGAAAACCTAACGAAGCTCCTCCAGAGCCTTGCCCACGACGCTCCCGCAAATCAGGTCGACGATCTCATTCGCCACCGTTTGCGCGAGATGTTCAAACCCTCGCGCAAGTCTGCGTATGAAGATGTACTCCCTCTCCCGCTGCTGGAGGACGTCGCAGACCGGGTCCGCAAAGGCCGTGTGCTCCTGATCGTCAGCCCGGATTCGAAGATTCCCCCTGAGGAGGTGCAGAAATTTTTTGATGCCCTGAGCCAAAAGAATAATCTCTGCGTTCTCACAGGCGACAAGACCGCGATGGCCAGTGTCGAGAAAGCCGCGAGACAATTTTTCGCGGCGCAGAAGGCAGACGGGCGCATTCCCAAGGGTCACCCGCAACGCGATGATCTGGAGCGCAAGCAACAGACCTACGAGCAGGACTTCAACGCGACCATATTGAGTCTGTTTGACAAGGTGCTCTTCCCGATTCAGCGCGCCGGCAGGCCGCCTCAACTGGTGGCCAAAGCCCTTGATACTTCGCGCGATACAAACAAAGCTTTCAACGGGGAAGAGCAGATCGAGAAGACCCTGACCTCAAATCCTCTCAAGCTCTATCTCGATTGCGACAAGGAGTTCGACGCTATCCGCGATAAGGCGCAGGATCTTCTCTGGCCTGCGAATCAAGACGAGGCGCGCTGGTCCGACGTCGTCGATCGCTACGCCGAGCAAGCCGGGATGCCGTGGCTGCCCCCCAAGGGCTTGGACACTCTAAAATCCATCGCTTGCAACCGCGCCCTGTGGGAGGACCTTGCCAACGGCTACATAACCAAGAAGCCGCAGAAGAAGCGCACGTCTGTTCAAGTCATCGCCGAATCCGAGCCGAACGATGAAGGCCAGGTGAGGCTGCGAGTCAATCCCCAGAACGCGGGGCCCGCACCCCGCATTCACTACGCGGAAGAAGCTCCGGTAAGCGACGCGAGCCCACAGCTCAAAGACCAGATATTGACGACCGCGGCCCTGCGGGTCAGCTTCCTTGTCTTTGATCCTTCATGCCAGTTCGACACCGGAGAACCGGTCACCTGGTCAAACAAACTCGTTCTCCGGAACAAGCTCTCCGAGCAGGACGGCAAACGAACCGTTGAGTTATTTGTCGCGCCCAAGGGAGCAATTCGTTACACCCTGGACGGTAGCGAACCACGCGACGGAATACCGTACGAAGATCCCATCGAAATCGGAGACGGAGACGAATTGCTTCGGGCGTTCGCCGAGGCCGAAAACCTGGAAGCCAAGGCCGACTTTAAGTTCCCGGCGAAAGGAAAGAAAGGCGTTCAGATCGAAGACGTGAAACCGGGTCGCCTCGTTTCCCGCACGGGCCGCAAGCTCGATTCGCGAGCAAAAACCTTTGATGGTCTCAAGCAGGCCGCCGAAAAATCTGTGACCTTCGAAGGTCTGGTTTTGACCGTAGGACAGGGAAGCCAGATCATCCAGGTCAACATCGGCGAAATCCCCGTCGAGGCGGCCTTCGTCGAGGCCCTCCTGACCAAGGCCCTTGAGAAGTTTGACGTAGACACCCCGATCACGCTGACGTTCCGCAAGGCACATTTTGCTTCTGGCCACGACCTGAGAGACTTTGCTTCCAAGCTCGGCATAGACCTTCAACAAAGCGAGGTGGAGCAATGAGCGATCGTGCCCCAACGGTCGATTTTGGAGCGCCGACCAGCTACGGCTCTCACGTCTTTCGAGTTGAGGTCCCGGCTTCGCGCAACGACCCGGTCGTCATCGTCGAGGACTACGGCTAT
>CAZYOX010000507.1:0-2540 GCA_964649285.1 uncultured Bryobacterales bacterium
CTCGGACTTTGAAACCTGGCACGTCGAAGACGGCATGCCGCGCATGCGTGCTCTGAGCGCATCCATTGCTCTCACCGACAACTATCCGTTCAACGGACCGCTGATGCTGATTCCCGGTTCGCACAAGACGTTTGTTCCCTGCGTCGGCAGCACGCCCAAAGAGCACTACCGGCAGTCCCTCAAGAAGCAGGAGTACGGCGTGCCCGACCGGGCGAGCCTCAAACGGCTAGCGGATCGAGGAGGCATCGTCGCTCCCACCGGGCGGGCCGGCTCAGTCGTATTTTTCGACTGCAACACGATGCACGGCTCGAACTCGAATATTTCGCCTTTCGGCCGCAGCAACGTATTCTTCGTCTATAACAGCGTCGAGAATACGCTGACGCAACCTTATTGCGGCCTTAAGGCACGTCCGGAATACATCGCGGCGAGAGAATCCTTTTCCGCGCTGAAACCGCTCAGCCGCAAGTAGAACGAGAATGCGACGCCCATGGACGACCATCCGGCATTTCGCCTTGCCGCCTACTTTTTCGTGATCCTCAACCCGTTCTCGCAGACGTTGTTCCTGTGGGATCTGATGAGGGAGCGTACTTCGAAGGAGTTCGCCGGGATCTACGGACGGGCGAGCTTACTCAGTCTGGGCGTTTACGCTCTGTTCGCGGTTACCGGCGAGTATCTATTCGTCACCGTCTTCCAGGTGAGGATCGATGCGTTTCGCATATT
Organism: uncultured Bryobacterales bacterium; assembly: GCA_964649285.1. GTDB lineage: Bacteria > Acidobacteriota > Terriglobia > Bryobacterales > UBA6623 > CAMPKL01. The sequence goes on from CAZYOX010000507.1 coordinate 721, forward strand.
CGGCGGGCTGATCGTCTTTATCGTGTCTGTTCGCTACTTCACTCACGGCGGCGGCAGCGCGCAATTCTTCCGTGGCGATGCAACGGAACTGGCCACCAGTATTTCGATCCCGTTCATGGTGGGTCCGGCGACGATCTGGACCAGCATCCTGATTGGCCGCAGCCTGCCGATTCCGTTTGACGTCGCGGTCATCGCCGGAGTGCTCGGCTTGAACTTCATCATCGTTGCGCTAACGCAGCGTATCGTCGCCCGGATGGGCGAGAAGCGCGGTACTCTGCTCGGGGCCTACTTCACCATCTTGATGCGCACGAGCGCCTTGTTCATCGGCGCCATCGGCATCGAGATGATTCTCTCCGGGCTGGAAGGCGCAAGCGCGGCGTTCCAGCGGCCGCCGGCGGTCGGCCCATGATCCTTGCGACTTTCATTTTCTTCCTGCTGCTGTTCGTCGTGATTGGCCTGCTGTCGCTGCGCGAGCGGCAGGAAACGGGCTCCGACTACCTGCTGGCGAGCCAGGCCGTGAAGCCTTGGCTGGTGGCGCTGTCGGCCGTGGCCACTAACAACAGCGGCTACATGTTCATCGGCATGATCGGCTTTACGTATACCTACGGCCTATCGTCGATCTGGTTGATGATCGGTTGGATCACGGGCGACTTTCTTGTTTCATTGCTGGTGCACAAGAAGCTGCGTATCGTGACGGAAGAGTCCAGCACTCAAAGCTTCGCCGGAGCATTGAGCAAGTGGCACGGCACGAATTTCATTCGCTACCGAATGGTGGGCGGCATTCTCACGGTGATCTTTTTGGGCGCCTATTCGGCGGCTCAATTCAACGCGGGCAGCAAGGCGCTGTTCGTCATCTTCGGCTGGGAATACGGCGTCGGCGCGGTGATCGTCGCCGCCATCGTATTGCTGTACTGCTTCGCCGGCGGCATCCGCGCCTCCATCTGGACCGATGCGGCGCAGTCGGTTGTCATGATCGCGGCGATGGGAGTGTTGCTGTGGCGGTCTCTTTCGGAGTTGGGAGGCTGGCAGTCTTTTCAAACAGCGCTCGACGCGGTCTCGCCCGGCTACATGGACTGGTTTCCGCGGGACTTGGCGTTCGGCGGCGTGACCGGTCCATCGCTGTTCATCTTGGGATGGCTGTTTGCCGGCGCGGCAGTGATCGGGCAGCCGCATATCATGGTTCGCTTCATGGCAATGGACGATCCGGAAAAGATGTGGCGCGTACGCGGCTACTACTATGGGTGGTTTACGGCGTTTTACGCGGCAACGATTGCCGTGGGTTTGGCGTCGCGGTTGCTGCTGCCCGAGAGCGCCGAGTTTGATGCGGAACTGGCCCTACCGGTTTTGGCCAACCAGTTGTTGCCTCCGGCGCTGACGGGGCTGGTCTTGGCGGGGTTGTTTGCCGCCACAATGTCGACGGCGGACTCGCTCATCTTGAGTTGCAGCGCGGCGGTCACGCGCGATACGCCGTTTCGTGCATTACGGAGTTACGGCGGGACCAAGCTGGCGACCACGGGCGTGACGGCGCTCGCCTTGGCGATTGCCCTGTCGGGCAATGAAAGCGTTTTCAGTCTAGTGCTGATCGCTTGGTCGGCGTTGGCTGCCGCCTTCGGCCCATTGCTCATTGTTTACGCCCTGGACCAGCACCCGTCGGAGGGCTTGGCCATCGCCATGACCGTCGCCGGCTTGGCCGTAGTGATCGGCTGGCGCGCCGTGGGCTTACATGTGAGTGTGGTTTACGAAGTGATGCCGGGCATGCTGGCTGGCCTGTTGACGTTCGGCGCCGGCAAGCTTGCCGGTCTGGCGCCGAAGCCTAGAAT
>CAZYOX010000508.1:0-2540 GCA_964649285.1 uncultured Bryobacterales bacterium
GTGATTCTGCACTGGCCCGAGAGGGTGACGATTCTATTGATGGCCGTGATCGTCATCTGCTACACCGTCATCGGCGGCATCAAGGCCGTCATGTGGACCGACGCTCAGCAGATGCTCGTCATGTTTCTTGGAATCATCGCCGCCTTCTTCGCCGCCATTTACGGTTTGCCCAGCGAAGTAAGTTTCGGCGATGCGCTTCGTCTTGCCGGCCAAGCCGGTCGCCTCCAGGCCGTTAACCTCGACCTTAATTTCGACGACCGCTACAATCTCTGGTCCGGGCTAATCGGCGGCTCCTTCCTCGCTCTGGCTTACTTCGGAACCGATCAATCCCAAGTGCAGCGCTACCTCACCGCCCGCAGCTTGCGTGACAGCCGCTTCAGCCTGCTGTTCAACGCCGTGGTCAAGGTGCCGCTGCAGTTCGTGATTCTGTTGACCGGTGCGATGGTCTTCGTCTTCTTCTTATTTATCCAACCGCCCACGCTTTTCAACTCAGCCGTCGCCTCAAGCGTCGAAGCCGGCGCATCGCAAGAACTCGCCGTCGTCCAAGAGCGTTTCGACGCAGCCTTCCAACAGAGAAGGGAAGCGGCGTTCAACCTCGCCGATGCCGATGGCCCTCGCCAACGCGACGCCTACCTCAGCGCGCAACATGCAGTCGAGTCGGCGCGCAGTGAAGCCGTCGCTTTGGCCGAGAGAACCACCGGCACGCCCTACAACGACACCAACTACGTTTTCCTCACATTCGTCACAAGGCACCTGCCTCCCGGCGTCGTTGGCCTGATCATCGCCGCCATATTAGCCGCCGCCATGTCGACCATCTCCGCCGAGTTGAACTCGCTGGCCACCGTCTCGGTCATTGATCACTACCGGCGCTACATTCGCCGCGGCGCTGAAGATCAACACTACGCCCAGGCGTCCCGTGCGGCCACAGGCTTTTGGGGCGTGTATGCAGCCGTCTTCGCCTTGTTCGCCGGACAACTCGGTTCGCTTATCGAGGCGGTGAACATCGTGGGCTCGCTTTTCTACGGCGCCATGCTGGGCGTGTTCATTCTCGCTTTCGCCCCCTGGAAGACTACCGGCACCGGAGCCTTTGTGGGCATCCTCTGCGGCCTCGTCGCCGTCGCCGCCACCCAAATCTTCTCCGAGGTCACCTTCTTGTGGTTCAACGTCATCGGCGCCGGCGTCACCGTCTTCGTCGCCCTGGCCGTCTCTCGACTCAGCCCGCCCATCCGCCCCGCCAAGCTTTAGCCGGCGGTTTTCCCTTGACAGCCGTCGGCCTCCTCTCTATTCTCGACATAGATATCCAGATATCGATCAATTGCCCGATGTTCTCTCAAACCGCCGAATACGCCCTCCGCGCCGTCGTCTGGCTCGCCAATCACAATGATGCGCCGCTGACTGCCAGCCAGATCGCCCAAGCGACTCAGGTGCCCCCCGACTACCTGTCCAAGGTCCTTTGGGCTCTCGGCCGCAGCGGTTTGGTTCATGCTCAGCGCGGCAAGAACGGCGGCTTCACCTTGTCGACCCCCGCCGATCAACTCAGCATCCTCGACGTCGTCAATGCCGTCGACCCCGTTCAACGCATCGTCCGCTGCCCGCTGGGGCTCAAAGGGCACGAAAAGCTGTGCCCCTTGCATCGCCGCCTCGATGATACTCTCTGTCAGGTCGAAGAGACTCTTGCCGGCGCTATGATTTCCGAATTCTCGGGCGATCAACATCCGGTCGCTCCGCTGTGTGCGGTTCAGGAGGTGACTCATGCCTCATAAGCAGGCCAAGACCTACGCCGTTGTAGCGCTCCTTGCGTTTTTTGCCCTAGGGAGTTCTGTCGCCGCCCGCCTCGACGAATACCGCGTGCTGTCCCCGGACCATGCGGCGATTGGCTACCGTACCGCTGCGGTCGACAATCCCATCGAGGTCCTACGCCAGAAGTTGGCCAAAGACGAGATGCAGCTCACCTTCGATCCTGAATACGGCTATCTTCTCTCAGTCCTTGAGGCGCTCGATATTCCCGTCAGCTCGCAAGTTCTCGTCTTCACCAAGACAAGCTTCCAGGCGCCGCTCATCGCTCCGCGTTTGCCCCGTGCCATTTACCACGCCGACGACATCTCGATCGGTATCGTTCGTCTCGGAGAAGTATTGGAGATCACGGTCCAAGACCGTAACCTCGGCACCCTCTTCTACACGCTCGACCAAGTGCGGTCGTCTCGCCCGCAGTTCGTGCGCCGCGGCAGCGAGTGTCTGCAATGCCACCTAGGTCCGGCCACTGCCGGCGTCCCTGGTCTGCTGGTGAGTTCGGTTTTCCCTGAGCGCAGCGGACGCCCCATCTTCGACGCCGGCTTCTTCGTCACCGACCACCGCAGCGAGATCGAGAAGCGCTGGGGCGGATGGTATGTCAGCGGCCTGACGGGCTCCCAAGTGCACATGGGCAACTTGGTGGTGCAAGATCGAGCCGACGTCGCCTCGATCAATCTGAGCGACAGCTCCAACAAGACCGACCTCCGGGAATTTCTCGACATCGGCGCCTATGCCGCCCCCACCAGTGA
>CAZYOX010000509.1:0-2510 GCA_964649285.1 uncultured Bryobacterales bacterium
GGACTGCTTCTTCTTGCCCATGGCGCGCCGCAGCAGGTCGGCTTCGCCGAGCGAGTAGCCGGCAATCACGTTGGCGATCTGCATCACCTGCTCTTGGTAGACGATGACGCCGTAGGTTTCTTCCAGATACGGCTTGAGCTCCGGCAGCAGATAGGTCACTTTCTTGCGGCCATGCTTGCGCTCGATGAAATCGGTCACCATGCCGCCCTGGATGGGACCGGGCCGGTAGAGCGCGTTGAGGGCAATCAGATCCTCTAGCCGCTCGGGCTGATAGCGGATCAAGATATCGCGCATGCCGCTCGACTCGAACTGGAAGACGCCGGCCGTTAACCCCTTCGCCAAGAGTTCAAATGTCGGTTTGTCGTCGAGCGGGATGTTGTTGAGCTCAAGCTTTACGTTCCGCTCTTTCTTTAGCCACTTGAGGGCGTCGTCGATCACCGTCAGCGTCGTCAGCCCCAAGAAGTCCATCTTGAGAAGGGACAAGTAGTCCAAGCCCTTCATGTCGTACTGCGTGACGATTTCGTCCTTGGCCGTCTTGTAGAGAGGGACCAGGTTCGTTAGCGGCTCGGGCGCAATTACGACGCCTGCAGCATGAACGGAAGGGTTTCGGGCAACGCCCTCCAACCGCCGTGCCGTCTCCATCAGCTTGGCGACTTGCTTATCGCTCTTGATCGCATCACGCAGTTTGGGCTCTTGCTGAATGGCGTCGTCGAGCTTGATGTTCAGCACGTTCGGCACCAACTTCGTCAGCTTGTCGACTTCGCCGAACGACAGATCCATCACCCGACCGACATCCTTGATAGCCGCTTTGGTCGCCATCGTATTGAAGGTGATGATTTGCGCGACCTGCTCACGCCCGTACTTCTCGGTGACATACTGAATGACCTCGCCCCGGCGATTCATGCAGAAGTCGATATCGATATCGGGCATCGAGATGCGTTCGGGATTCAGGAACCGCTCGAAGAGCAATCCGTACTGCAGCGGATCGATGTCGGTAATCTCCATCGCATAAGCAACGAGCGACCCCGCCGCCGAGCCGCGACCCGGCCCGACGGGAATGCCTATCGATTTCGCGTAGCGGATAAAATCCCAGACGATGAGAAAGTATCCCGTGTACTGCATCTGCTGGATGACTTTGATTTCGTAATCCAGCCGTTCGTAATACTCCTCCAGCGGACGGCGCAGCAGACCCTTGTCGCGCTGGTGCTCTAGGAATGCGCGACGCTTCTCCAGCCCTTGGCGGGCAATGTACTCAAAATAGGTTGCGCCGGTCTGCCCCTTCGGAACTTCGAAATCCGGAAAGGGATTGGCGATCTTGTCGATCGTGAGGTCGCACATCTGTGCGATCTCCCAGGTGCGATCCAAAGGTCCGGCATCGTCGCCAAGAGCCTGCAGCATTTCATCGCGAGACTTAAGAAAAAATTCGTTCGTCTCGAACTTCATCCGGTTCGGATCGCTGAGCGTCTTACCGGTCTGGACGCAGAGCAGGGCCTCGTGGGCATTGCAATCATCCTTAGTCAGATAGTGAGCATCGTTGGTCGCGACAAGGGGGATGCCGGTCTCTTTGCTCAACCGGTGCAGCATCGGCAAGAACTTCTTATCGAGATCGAGGCCATGATCCTGAATCTCAATGAAAAAGTTCTCTTTGCCGAAGATGTCGGCATAGAGATAGGCCAACCTTCTGCCTTCTTCGTAGTCATTCTTCTCGACCATCGCCTCGGCAAGCTCACCTGCGAGGCACGCCGAGGTGCAAATCAAGCCCTCGGAGTGTTTCGCCAGCAAATCTTTGTCGATACGCGGCTTGTAGTAGAACCCTTCTAAATAACCCGTTGAAACCAGCTTGATCAGATTGCGGTAACCCGTTTCGTTCTTGCAGAGCAACAACAGGTGGTGATACCCGCTGTTCTCTTTCTTTTCCCGGTGGTCGCCCTTGGCGACATAGACCTCGCAACCGATAATCGGCTTGATTCCCTTGGCTTTGGCCGTGTTGTAAAATTCCACCGCGCCGAAGAGATTGCCGTGATCGGTAATCGCCAGCGCCGGCCACTCCCGCTCCTCCGCCAACTTCATCAGCCGGGGAATGTGGCAGGCTCCGTCAAGCAACGAATAGTCGGTGTGATTGTGAAGATGGATGAATTGACTAGCCATGCGGGAGAACCGAGGCCCACATCCGCACGAGAGCGGTCCTCGCGCTTATTCTAGGTCTCCCCGCTGACCGGCAACAAGCCGCTCGGAACGCGCTCAAGACGAGACCGTTAGCGCCAGGCTTAAATGTCTTCCGGCCTACCTGCGGTGAAACCTCCGTCGACCGCCAGCGCCTGCCCGGTGATCAAGGCGGCATCATCGGAGGCAAGAAAGGCTACGGCAGCAGCGATATCCTCGGCCGTAGCGAACCGGCCCAGCGGATGCATCAGCCGAATGCGCTCCGCCTTTTCCTTGTCGGTGAACAAGCCTTTGGTCATCCCTGTTTCCACGAAGCCCGGACACACGGCGTTCACCCGTATGCCCTC
>CAZYOX010000510.1:0-2503 GCA_964649285.1 uncultured Bryobacterales bacterium
TTGGCGTCGAAAGTTCCCACGCAGCCGAGCAGTACCGCATCATCCGCACCAAAATTCTTCAGCATCCTTCCCGGCCTCGATCCTTGGTGATGACCAGCGCGGAATCGGGCGACGGCAAGAGCGTTACCTCGGTGAACCTAGCAGGGGTGCTCGCACTCAACCCCGACTACAACGTCGTGCTGATGGATGGCGACCTGCATCGTTCCAGTTTGGCCCGCTATTTCGGGGTGAATACCAGCCCAGGTTTGGCGGAAGTGATTACGGGGAAGGTGACGCTCAAGGAAGCGGTACGGCGCGTGGATCCATTCCCGAATCTGTTCTTCCTGCCCGGCGGCAAGTCGCAAACTGGCCCCGCCGATCTATTCAACACTAGCCGCTGGTTTGAAGTCGCGGAAGCGATTAAGCGTCAGTTCACCTTCTTCGTCATTGACGCGCCCCCCGCCGGCGTCTTCGCCGATTTCGACCTGATCCAGGCCCAAGTTGACGGCGTGGTTCTTGTGGTGCGCGAAGATCATACCAATCGCATGTTGTGGATGCGGGCGATCGAGAGTATTCCCTCTGAGAAGATGATCGGGGCCATCATGAACTGCGTTCAGCCGTGGTTCCTCGGCAAGAGCCTCGGCTATTACCAGTATTATTACTATTCGAAATACTATACGGGCCGAGCTTAGTCGCCTGGCGGCCTTCGGAGTGGTAAGGAGCGGTAGGTCGGCGGCATAGAGGGATAGGCTGATAGCGAGTCGCGATCGCTCCCCTGCAGTATGGTGATTTCGGGTGATCTGCCATGAACATGCCCGCACGCTTTCTTCCCGCCGCCCTGACCCTAGCCTTGGGCTTCTCGCTCCACGTCGACCAAGCCCTGGCGCAAGCGATGGTTAGCTATGGACACGGCGTCGCCAAGGCCGCCGGAGCCGGCGCCGCGGTAGGCGCTGGGGTCGGCCGAGTCCTGACCGGTTTGGGCAATCCGCTCTCTACCGCTGCTGCCGGCCGCGGCCGTGCAACGAACCCAACGACAACATCCCGGCGCGAGACTGTGCCTGCTCGTCGCGTTCCCGTCGCCTGGGACGTGCCGCAGCAGGGCTTTGGAGCGTCAGCGCCCCTGCTTCTGGTCGGCGGCATCCAGGCCGCTGGCGCCACCGATGCGAACTGGCAACCTTCGTTGTTGGCGCCTTCGCAGAACCTCGCCGTCGTCTCTGTTAGTTGGGGCGGGCCAGGCTCGGAAGAGTCGAACAACTCCGCTGAAACGCCGGCGTCCGATGAGACAGCTGATGCTGGCCAGGCCGATGCAGCGCCCGAGGCGGTTCAACAGGCGTCGACTGTCTTGCTGGCGTCGGATCAATTCGGCGCTGCAAACCGCAAGCCCGGACAACCGTCGGCCGTCGTTGTTCCCGCCGCCCTCCCCGAGGGCATCGCTGTCGGGATGCCGGTGGAAGAACTCTTGAAGAAGCTCGGCCGCCCCTACCTATCGCTCCGCGGCGTTGCCGGAGTAGGCTACACCGACCAGTATGTCTTCGAGATGCCCAACGGCAAACACCTCTTGGTTTACGTCCTGGACGGAGTGGTCGCGCACCTCGCTTTCGGCTGAGTTCGCCCTCGCCGGTTCCCAGGTTGGCGCATGGTAGTCTAGGTCGATGGCGATGGGGCCGCCGGCGGAGTTGACCTCGCCGGACGGGTCACGTCCCGGCGACGAGCACGGTCGCATCGTCCGTTCCGCGGGCATTGTTGGCGCTGCTGTTTTCCTTAGCCGGATTACCGGTCTCGTCCGGGAAGTCATATTCGCGAACTTCTTCGGCGCCAGCTTCGTCTACGACGCTTTTCTAGCCGCTTTCCGCATTCCGAATCTGTTCCGCGATCTGTTGGCCGAAGGCGCCCTGTCGGCCGCGTTTGTTTCCGTCTTTTCCCAAGAGCTGGAGACAAAAGGCGAACGGGATGCCCTGCGTCTCTACAATCTGCTGACCACGGTCCTTGTGCCTGCTGTCGGTTTCCTGTGCTTGCTCTTGATCTTGTTCATGCCTGCGGTCGTGGATCTTGTGGCTCCTGGTTTTGCCGCGACGCCTGGCAAGCGTGAGCTGACCATTGTGATGGGACGCATCATGGCCCCGTTCCTGCTCTTTATCGCCCTAGCGGCTCAGGCAATGGGAGCGTTGAACGCAAAGGGCAAATTCGGCGTCCCCGCAGCGGCCTCCGCGAGCTTCAACGTGGTCTCTGTTATCGCTGGCCTCGCGATCGGCTATTGGTTGGGGCCCCGGATGGGCTTCGAGCCGATCGTTGGTATGGCCTGCGGCGCCTTGTTGGGCGGCATGACGCAATATGCGGTGCAGATTCCCAGTCTCCGGGCGGCGGGCCTCCCTTTCGCCTTCGCCTTCGATCCCGGCAATCCAGCGCTGCGCAAGGTGCTGCGGTTGATGTTGCCCGCTGTTGTCGGGGCCGCCGCTGTGCAAATTAATGTCGTGGTCAACATGAACTTCGCCTCGCAACTGGTTGACGCGGCGGGCAATGTCCT
>CAZYOX010000511.1:0-2493 GCA_964649285.1 uncultured Bryobacterales bacterium
CGCGTGGCTTTGTCGGGCGCAGGATCGCAGCGCCACCGCTCTAGGCCATTCAATCGATGAGAACCGCGCGAACTCTCCGCGTTAGCCGCGGCGTGGCGAGCGGCGAGCGGCGAGTTGTACTCGGGCCGGCGCCATTCCATGCATCTTGGGACTGGGATGGACGGCGGCTTGCGCTAAGAACAGATAGGCACGGACTTCAGCCGGTATTCTACCGGACTAGCGGCGATTATGTCGCCGTTTCCTCTTCCATCGAAGCACTACGACAACCCGGCGATGAGCTGGACTGGTGCGCTCTGGGTCTATTTTTGCGGCTGGGTTTCTTTATCGGTAACGATGTTCCATTTCTGGATATCCATCGCGCTCCCCCGGATGCGATTTTGCACTGGGAAGGTGGGCAGCTAAGCGTGGAATTCAACCGTCGGCCTGTCGTGCGGGCTTACGGCGGATCGCGACAGAGCGCCGCGAAAGAATACGTTGAGCTTTTTCGCAGCAGTTTAAGAGATCTAGTCGAGCAACATCCAAGCGAGCAGATTTCCTGTCCCTTGAGCGGCGGGCGCGACAGTCGGCACATCTTTCTAGAACTGGCACGGATGCGCGTCCCGTTCCGCGCCTTCTCGGTGGATCTAGACAATAGCAACGATGCAACGGTTGCTGCAGCTATTTGTGCGCAATACCAAGTACCGCACACTGTCGTGCCAATGCCGTCGTCTTCGCTTGCTGTTGCGAGCGCAATGAACGTCGGTACGCACTATGCCACGATTGAACATCGATGGATGACGCCGATGATCGATGCCATCCCGACAGGCGTCGTATTTGATGGCGTCGCGGGCGATGTGCTATCCGCGTCACGTTTCGCCAACGAGAGAAGACTAACGCTTTTTCGAAAGGGTGCCCTGGAAGAGATAGCCGATGACCTGTTGGGCAATGATGTTGCCCTGAGGGCCCTATTGCAGCCGTGGCTGTATGCCAGACTAAGCCGCGACGATGCGAAGGGACGCCTGATGGAAGAGCTCGCCCGGCACGTTGATACCCCGAGTCCGATTGCGTCCTTCGTCCTCGCGAATCGTACGCGACGCGTAACCAGCCTCATGTCGACGGCGGTGTTCGGGGACCATATCAGCCTAATGCCGTTCCTGTCCGATGTGGTCTTTGATTTCTTGTTTACGTTGCCGGGCGAGATGACCGTAGATCTGAAGCTTCATGATGAAGCTCTCGCTCAAGCTTTCCCGGAGTGTCGGCATCCTTTTTCCAAGAAGAGCCCTCCCGCATCAACGCGAGGGTTAATGGCAGAGGCGTTCATTGCGTCAGCACAATGGCGAAAAATCGCAAACATGAAGTTCTTGCTTCCTCGCCTGGCGCGCGGCGCCGTGGACGGTCGGTACTCGGCACGCAGTTCCTGGTTGGCCGAAATTCCACAGTATTTGCATCAGGTTGGCGTGGGCGTTTCGTGATCCCGCATAGGCGTCTCGCGGCGCCCGATGACGAGCTCGAACTCTCCCACGCGAGCTGACTCGCCGGAAGGGCTAACTCGGCGCTTCGGCTCCTTCCCTGAGGACCCCAAGACGCATTAAGATGACTCTTCTTTGGTCGGCTCCCAGTCCGATGGTCAGGCCGATCAGAGCGGCCGCACAAGCGACGGCTCCGGTTTCAAGGAAGAAGATCGGCCACGAGAGGGGTTCTCGAACCGCCAGCACGGCCATCACAACGGCTGCAAGCACCGCGGCCGATAGAACGGCCCGCAACATTACGCTGGCGTACCAATCGCGTACCGTGATTCCAAACTCTCTTGAAATGAAACGTGGAACAAAAACGAGTTGCGTAAGCATCGCGGGAACCATGGTGCCCAAGGCAACACCCGCCATGCCTAAGGGTCCAACAAGCAGAAGGCTCAGCGAGATGTTTACCGCTGCCTCGATGCTTCGCAGACGAGCGAGAAAACCGTGTCGGCCAGTGGCGTAGATGAGTTGAGCCGAAGTGCTCTGCGTCATCCCTGGGAGCAGCGCCAACATCAGAATAATGGCGACTGTATCGCTGCGCATCGTGAATTCGCCCCCAACGAACTTCGCTCCGACCCACAACCGGAGAAAGTAGTGGATAAACCCGCCGACGCACACCGCACCGAGGAAGGAACACAGCACCGAGACCGTTGAGCCAAAAAGGAAGGAACGACGCAACTCGTCGGACTTCTCCCGTGCGTTTAGATCGGTGAGCCAAGGCGTGAAGGCAAACGCGATGCTCAGGTTCATCGATGAGATCTGCTGCGGGACCATCCGGGCCAAGCTGTAGAAGGCCACCCACTCCACGCCCAGAAATGAGCCGACGACGAGCAAGTCGGTGCGGCTCGATACCAGCTGGGCGATATCAATAGCAATTTTTCGTCCGCCAAGCCGCATAAGACCTGAGAACTCAGCCCGCCTGATGTTGCTCGGCCGCACCGAGAAGCCTTTCATGCGGCGAGAAGCCAAGACAATCAGAAAGATCCACCTCAGCACT
>CAZYOX010000512.1:0-2486 GCA_964649285.1 uncultured Bryobacterales bacterium
GGTCCTGACTCTTGCGAAGGCGATTGCCGCCCAGGCTAATCTGAGAAGGCCATGATTCTCGTCACCGGCGGCGCCGGCTACATCGGCAGCGTGTGCGCGGAGCAACTTCTGGCCAGAGGCTATGACGTCTGCATCTTCGATAACCTAGGCCGCGGCCATCGAGAGTCCGTACCGGCGCGAGCGAAATTCGTTGAAGGAGACCTGGAAGACCGTGCTGCGATCGGCGAGGTCTTCAAGAGCCTGCCGATTCGCGCCGTGATGCATTTTGCGGCCTACGCCCTGGTCGGCGAGTCGATGGACGAGCCGAACCTGTATTTCAGGAATAACTTCGCGAACGCTCTCAATCTATTGGAAGCGACGGTGGCAGCCCGCGTGGATCGCTTCGTCTTCTCTTCAACCTGTGCCGTGTTTGGCGACCAGGCTCCGCCGATAGCAGAAGACGCGCCCAAGGCGCCGACGAATCCTTACGGCGAATCCAAGTTGGCCTTCGAGAAGGCCTTGGAGTGGTCGCGGCGAATTCATGGGCTCAACTACTTCGCGCTGCGCTATTTCAATGCCTGCGGAGCGACGAAGGAAAGGGGTGAGCTGCACGAACCGGAAACGCACCTGATTCCGCTGTTGTTGCGCGCCGCCGCGGGCCTCTCTGAGGGGATTCGCATTTTCGGCGATGATTACCCGACGCCGGACGGGACCTGCATACGCGACTACGTGCACGTGCTGGACTTGGCCGATGCCCATATCCGCGCTCTTGAGGCCCCCGGAGAGAAGAGCGGTTGCTACAACGTGGGTGTGGGCGCGGGCAATTCGGTGCGCGAAGTGATTGAGGCGGTACGCAAGGTGACGGGGAAGGAATTTCCGGAGATCGTTGTTCCCAGACGGCCGGGCGATCCGCCGGAATTGGTGGCGGCAAATGCGAAAATTTGCCGGGAGCTGGGTTGGCGGCCGCAGCATGACATCCACTCGGCGGTGAGCAGCGCGTGGGAGTTCTTTCAACGAGACCGATGAACTCCACAGGAGGCCCTGTTCGTGTCGATCGTCACACCGAAACTGCACGCGTTTCACTAGTTAAAGCAGCTGCAGGGCGGCCGTGGAAGGCCCTTTGGTATCCTCCAAGAAATGCAGTTATCGGAGATCTATGCGGGGTTAGGCCGGGATCGGTTTGACGCGGTGTTGGCCACCGTGTCGATGGGGTCGCTCAAGACTTTCAAAGTCTACGACACCTTCAAGATTCGCACGCATCTATCGAAGCTGAGTCGAGAGCGCTTGCGGAATGCCGCACCGAAACTATGGACCCGCATCGAGCAGGGCGATGAAGATCTAGCCAAAGAGATCGCGCAAGGCGCACTGATCTCACACATGGACTTTGTCGTCGCGGCTCTCGACTTTCTTGAGATTCCCCACGACGGCCACGGGTTCTTCGACAAAGACGCTGAAGCGAGCGAGAAGCTCGTTGACGGTTGGCAGGCTCGCCTCTATGAGGAGTTTCGCCAGAAGTACCCTGAGGCGCTGGTGCTGCTGTACATCAACCACTTGGAGTGGGAGATGGGCGAGCCGACCACGGCGTTCACCGGCTAACCGAAAATTGCACCAATAGGAGCTACATGGCTAAGAAGAAGATCGGAATTTTGACCGGCGGCGGCGACGTCCCTGGCCTCAATGCGGTGATAAAGTCCGTCACTTACGGCGCAACGGCGCGTGGGTATGAGGTTGTAGGCATCCGGCGGGGCTGGAAGGGGCTTGTCGCCCCGACCTGGAAGCAGGCCCGCGACAAGGAATACTTCATCGACCTGGATCGCGACAACACGCGTACCGTAGATCGCAGCGGCGGCACGTTCTTGCACACTTCGCGGACGAAGCCCTCGAAGACAAAGGTGGCGGACGTTCCCGAACACCTGCAATCGCGCATCGGCGAATTCAAGTCTCCGGCGGACGGCCAAGTAGACCTAACGCCCGTGGTGCTGGAGAATTTGGAACGCCTGGGCGTGGACTATTTAATTCCGATCGGCGGCGACGATACGTTGAGCTACGCCGACCGCCTGAACAAGGAAGGCTTCCCGATGGTCTGCGTGCCGAAGACCATGGACAATGACGTGCGAAACACCGAGTATTGCATCGGGTTCTCCACGGCGTTGACGCGCGCGGTCGATAACATCGAGCGGCAACAGACGACCATAGGCTCGCACGAGCGCGTGGGCATCTTTCGCATCTTCGGACGCGATGCGGGATTTACCGCGTTATACACGGCATACATCACCAGCAACCGCTGCTGCATCCCGGAACACAAGTTCGAGTTGGACAAGCTGATCGAGTTACTCGCCATCGACAAGAAGAACAACCCTTCGAACTACTCGATCGTGATTCTCTCTGAGGGGGCCACATGGCAAGGCCGCCAAGTGCAGGCGTACGGTGAGCCGGACGCCTACGGGCACCGCAAGAAGATGAACGTAGCCGAGGCCTTCAGTGATGAGATCAAGAAGGCTCGCGGC
>CAZYOX010000513.1:0-2473 GCA_964649285.1 uncultured Bryobacterales bacterium
GCGCGCGCGCCGAGATCCGGGTAGCGCTGGTGCAGGTACGTTCCTGCACGTGACAGTGAGCGGTCGATCAGTTCGTTCACGCCGCCGAGGTTTCCCTTGCGCAGCGAGCGCAGGCTGATGCCCTGGTCATCACGATCCGCCTTGTTCCTGCCTTTGCCATCGCCCCGGCCCTTGCCGGTGCCATGTCCGCTGCCGCCACCGCCGGCCAGCAGCGCGAGCGATGCGTCGACCGTGATTGCGAGCGATTCCGGCAGCTTCAGGATGCGAAGTGCATCGACAAGCGCACCCGCCGGCGCCGTGCGCTGCATCCACGCGCTCGCAATGACGAGAATCGCGACGCGCAGGCACATCAGTGCGGCGAACGCGATGCCACCGGCATTGATTGCAGGCGTCCACTCGCCCAGCGAAAACGACAGCCAGCGATCCTGGCCGCTGTCGCCGGTGCTGAAGAACGCATAGGAGATGAAGATGAACAGGAAGAACACGCGCAGCCGATAGACACTGCGCCACAGCGCGCGGACCGAAAGGCCTGACGACATCCACAGCACGAGTTGCACACCGAGCAGCACGCCGAGCGCTTCCGGACTGTGCAGAACGAACAGCACGATCGCGAGCGCCAGCACGAACAGCAGCTTGAACAGCGTTGACCATGGCGCGTGCGTCATTGGGCATCCGGCGCGGGAGGTGGAGGCTTTCGGCCTTTTAACGGTTTATGTAATCTAGCCGCCGCGGCATTATCCGTCAGTGGTATCCATCGGGGAAGGGGGCAAGATGTCACGGAATGCGCTGTATTTATTGCTCGCGCTTCTGCCGATTCCCGTTCATGCAGACACCATCGCCGTTGCCGTGGCAAGCAATTTCAAGGACACGCTGAATGCGCTCGCAGCGGATTTCGAGGCGGCGACGGGGCACATCGTGCAGCTGAGTGCGGCTTCCACCGGCAAGCATTACGCGCAGATTTCCCATGGAGCGCCGTTCGATGTGTTCTTTGCCGCGGACAACGAGCGTCCTGGAATGCTGGAGCGCGAAGGTTTCGCGGTGCCGGGCACGCGCTTCGTGTATGCCTCGGGGCGAATCACCCTTTGGGGGCCTGCCGCAAACGGCAAGGACTGCCTCGCCGAACTGAAATCGAACGGCTTTCGCCGCATCGCGATCGCAAACCCGAAGACCGCACCGTACGGCGTTGCCGCCGAGCAGGTGCTCGCCGCGCTGGCTCTCACCAACAGGTATTTCGACCACATCGTGATGGGCGAGAACATCTCCCAGGCGATGCATTTCGTCGACACGGGCGCTGCGGCCGCGGGCTTTGTCGCGACCTCGCAGTGGCTTGTGAATCCGCGCCGCGCCAAAGGCTGCAACTGGGAACCGCCGGCACAGATGTTCGACGCGATCGTGCAGGAAGCGCAGTTGCTCGTTCACGGCAAGGATTCCGCTGCCGCGAAGGATTTTCTTGCGTTCGTACGCTCGCCCGCTGCCCGCGAGGTGATCCGCGCGCAGGGTTACCACGTCGACGACTGACCGTGTTCGAGGACGTTCCATTCCGTTTTTCAGGCCTCGGGCCGCTGCTCCTGTCCGTGCAGCTCGGCGCGGTCACGGCCGTGCTGCTCCTGCTTCTCGGCACGCCGCTCGCGTACTGGCTTGCGCGCACCCGTTCCCGCTGGAAGGTTCCGATCGAAGCCGTCGTCGCCCTGCCGCTCGTGCTGCCGCCGACGGTGCTCGGTTTCTACCTGCTCGTGCTGCTCGGACCGAGCGGCGGCATCGGCAAATGGTGGCTCGAGCTGACGGGCGACACGCTGACGTTTTCGTTCGGCGGTCTTGTTGTTGCGTCGATGCTGTACAGCCTGCCGTTCGTCGTGCAGCCGATACAGAACGCGTTTGAAAGCGCGGGCCGGCGCTTCGAGGAAGCGGCGGCGACGCTTGGCGCCCGAAGGCTCGACACCTTCTTCACCGTCACGGTGCCGCTTGCGACGCGCGGGTTCCTGACTGCGACGATCATGGGGTTTGCACACACGCTCGGCGAGTTCGGCGTTGTGCTGATGGTCGGCGGCAACATTCCCGGCGAGACGCGCGTCATTTCCATCGCCATCTACGATCACGTCGAATCGCTCAACTACGCCGCCGCGCACGTCACGTCGCTGATCCTGCTGGTGTTCTCGTTCGCGGTGATGTTCACGCTGTATGCAATCAATCGCAGGTGGCGGCATGAGTGATGTGCTCGGCCGCGCCGACATCCGCCTTGAACGCGACGGCTTCACGCTCGATGCCGGCTTCGACATTCCCGCGCGCGGCGTGACAGGCGTCTTCGGTCCGTCCGGCTGCGGCAAGACCTCGCTGCTTCGCTGCATCGCCGGGCTCGAGACGCGCGCCGAGGGAACCATCCGGCTGAACGGCGATACCTGGCTCGACACCGCGCGCGGCGTGCGCAAACCGCCAAGCGCGCGCGGCATTGGTTACGTGTTCCAGGACGGGCGGC
>CAZYOX010000514.1:0-2462 GCA_964649285.1 uncultured Bryobacterales bacterium
CGGCGCCGCAGATCGTGCTTGGGATACAGGCATTGAAGAGCTTGAATCTTCTGCTTCACCGAGAAGATCCGCACGAATACCGGGGCCGGAGCCGAATCTCGCCGACGGGCGTTTTTGAACTGAGAAACGTTTGCTTCGATTACCAACGAGAGCCTGTGCTGAAGGACGCGTCCGTGCGGCTCCTGCCCGGGCAGCACGTGGCCATTGTCGGGCCCAACGGCAGCGGCAAGAGCACGATCATCCACCTGCTGTGCGGCTTTTATCGTCCCCGGAAGGGCGGCCTTTTCGCGGACGATCACCCCTACGACGATCTAGACATTACCGAGTTGCGGCGTTCTATGGCCGTTGTTCAGCAAGAGCCGATATTCTTCTCGGGTACGATTCTTGAGAATGTCGCCTATGGAGCCGAACAGCCCGACATCAACCGCGTGAGAGAGGCGTGCCGGATCGCGACCGCTCAGGACTTTGTCGAGGCGCTCAACGACGGATACCACACGCAGATTGGGGACAAAGGCGTGCGGCTCTCCGGCGGACAGAGGCAGCGGCTCGCCATTGCGCGAGCTTTGTATCGAGTTCCGAAGCTGCTGATCCTGGACGAACCGACGAACCACCTCGACGTGGAATCCATTAGGCGGTTCTTGGAGAACCTCAAGCAGGTAGGCGAAGGGCCGACGACATTAATCGTCAGCCACGATTACCGCGTCGTGACGCAGGCGGATCGCGTCTATGGGCTAGAAAACGGTCAGCTTTCGCAGCTCGGCGATGAAGAACTCACGCGCTGGGTAACCCTGATCGGTGACCGGACGGCGGCGGCGAAGCCGGAGCAGGAGTCACGCTATGAACGATAACGGCTACAAGATTATCGTCGAAGACTCGATAAAGAGCGTCTTCGCGGATGCAACGCAGAAACTGCTGCTCACAGCGGCTCTCGGCGACGGCGAGGAAGCGATCGCGGCTTGGCATGCCTGGAAGGACGGCGGCAATTTGGACCGCATGGACGGCGGTTCGTTCCGGATGCTCCCGCTGCTGCACAGCAATCTCCAACGGCTAGGAGTCACCGGACCGGAAGTAACGCTTCTCAAGGGCGTGCGCCGGCGGGCCTGGTACCAGAGCCAGATGCTGTTGAGAGAACTGATGCCTATTATCCAAAGCTGGACCGACGAAGGCATCCCCGTCACGGTTCTGAAAGGTCCCGCGGTAGCTCAACTGCACTATGGCGACTTGAGCGTTCGTCCAGTAGTGGACGTCGACGCGATGATCCCCAAGGAGCACCTGCGGCCGTTGACCGAACGGTTGCTCGCATCCGGATGGCAGGCGTTGACTTGGACGCCGCAGGAGATCTCAGACGCCTATCTGGGCTATCGGCATGCCATAGGGCTAAGAGCGCCGAGCGGTGCAGAAATCGATCTGCACTGGCACGCCTTTTATCACTGCTGTAATGACGAAGTTGATCGAGCGCTGCTCCAGCGCACTGTGCCGCTCGACTTGATGGGCGTTCGTGTAAGGGCGTTCGATCCGACGGATCAACTGATTCATTCGTGCATTCAAGGGATGGTCAATGAAGGGGCGGCGACAATTCGTTGGATTCCTGACTCCGTGACCATAATCCGGTCTGCCGAAATCGATTGGGACCGGCTCGTTCGACTCGCCATTGATACTCATTCCACGCTGATGTTCGGTACGGCGCTGAAGTATCTGAAAGACGAATTTGGATGTGATATCCCGGCGGAGGCGATTCTGCGACTTGAGAGCGCCGCCGTGAGCCGCTCAGAGAGAGTGGAGCTGCAGCGAGCGCTGTGGCCCGAAGAGGCTTTGAGCGTCACGGATACGATTCGCGCAGTATTTTGGCGTCACCAGCGGACCGGAGCTGCGTCTGGGCTGCTTGGACGCTTGGGTTTTCTGCGGCACGTTCAGTATCAGTGGCACGCGGAAAGCCTAATGGGCGTCGTCGGTGCGCTCAGCTATTGGGTGGGACGGCGTCTGAATCTGCTTCGTAACGGAGGAGTAGGGGCGCTCGACAAGAAGCGTCTCTCCACGAGCGCATGACATTTGCGCTGATTACCGGATTGATATCGGACGTCGTTAACATCCTTTTCGGTCTGGTCGGCGTCGAGAAGGAAGGGCTCAAGGCGCTTCTTGAGGAATGGCATCTCATCTACTTCTGGGACAGCGCACGCACAATCTTTAGCGTCACTTTCGTGCTCGGCCTGGCTGGCGCTCTGCTCTTGGAAAAAATTGCAGGACGGATTCGCCCTCGAGCTTTCTCCGCGTCATTCTGGCAAGGCGTTTGGTTTCAGGTCCTCAACATCGCGGTCTTGGGAGCGGTCCTCGGTTCGGCGCTTCGGCTGGTACACGCAGGCTACGATACGTATCTCCCTTTTCTAAACGTTCGCGTGTTAAGCGAGTTCTCGTTGCCGGCGCAGTTTTTCCTGCTGTTGGTTATTGGAGACTTCATCAGCTAC
>CAZYOX010000515.1:0-2454 GCA_964649285.1 uncultured Bryobacterales bacterium
GCCCCCGCCTGCGCTTGCCAACGTGCAAAATCGGCCATCATGGTCTTCAGCAGACTTGAGAAGGAGTCCCTGCACCGGATCGTGGAGCTTCAGCTCAGCTACCTGCGCAAGCGGCTAGAAGAGAAGAAGATCACCATCGACATCACGGAGTCGGCGAAGGACCTGTTGCTGACCGACGGCTACGACGAGCAGTTTGGCGCGCGTCCGCTCAAGCGGGCCATCCAGAGGCTGATTCAAGATCCTCTAGCACTGAAGCTGCTCGACGGCGAGATCGGCGAAGGCGACACCGTTACCGTGGAGCGCGAAGGCGACTCCGACAAGATGGCCTTCGCCGTCAAGAAAGCTGTCCGGGAAGAAGCAGTTCTCCACGCTTAACTTCTTTTTGGACGGTTGAAGAAGGACGGCCCGCAGCGCACGCTGCGGGCCGTTTTCTCTCTCGCCAGAGCTATCTTAGTATTCGGTGGAAAACGAAAACATCCGCGCGTATCAGGAGATCGAGAGAATCGATTTTCACCAATACCAGCAGAGTCTCAACGACGAGCTGAGGCTAGCGGAGGCAAGGTTGGCAAGCCAGAGCATCGTGCTTCCTGGTTATTCGGTTTCGACGCGGCGTTTGGAGGTCTTCGAGAAACTAGTTCATGAGCGCATCCGGCTTCGCCGAACAAGTATCGAATCGGCACCAGAACTAAGCTCCGCTCAGCATCTTGCCGACATTCGCTCCGAACTTTTGGACATGATGGAACATACGTTTGAGGCCATCGGTCGAGCAGCCCGGCGCATGGGAGGCGCGTTAAGCCCTGTTGTACAGGGCACCGACGAGTGGGCAGACGAAAGACTTAGGCTAGAATACCTGATCAACTCTCAACTCCGAAGAATAGAGATCCAGGCGCAGCTGAGAGGGAGCAGTATGCAAGATTCGGAACCGACCAATATGGTCGGGAACGAGCCGCGTTGGGATGTCTTCATATCCCACGCGAGTGAGGACAAAGAGGCGGTCGCTCGGCCGCTCCGCCGGATGCTCCAGGAGAAGGGGTTACGAGTCTGGATCGACGAGGCAGAGCTTCGCATGGGCGACAGTCTAAGACAGAAGATAGATGAAGGCCTCGCGCACTCGCGTTATGGAGTTGTAGTACTGAGTACGAGCTTTTTCGCCAAGCGCTGGCCACAGCAGGAACTCAACGGTCTTGTGGCAAGGGAGGACGATGGGAGGAAGGTCATACTCCCCGTCTGGCATGAAGTTGACAAAGCCTACGTTACGGGATTTTCCCCGACGCTGGCCGATCGGCTTGCCGCAATGACTGTCAACGGTTTGGAGCGAGTTGTGGCTGAGATCTTGAATGCGATACGTCCGGTTGATGACTCAGCTGCGGTCATGGAGTTGATCTCATCTGGCCGCCCGGATATGTCAACGAAGGATATCTTCCCGGGACTGACCGATCTCGACGTAGCAGTCCTTCGGGAGACGATACAGATCGCTCTTGGGCAAGGCCATCGGCATGTAAATGGGGAGCACTTGGCAGAGCGATTGACAGGCTCTGGATTGTCTGTCGATGAGATTGTCGAAAGTCTCGATGTCTTGGAACACGAGGGTTTCTTGGAGTTACGCCGAGTCATGGGTGGTCCTGGCTACGTACAGGCCTGCGCCATTACTTGCCTGGGATTTGAGCGCTACGCCGAATCTTTCATCGACGGCTACGACACGACCAGAAATGAGATTGAACGATGCATTGTCCAGGACCATCTCCGAGACAATCGGCGAATCGCTGAAGCGATAAACCAGCCGATCATGCTGGTAGATCACGTACTTGACGTCCTGGAGCGCGAGCGGCTCATCACCCACACGATGTATATGGGCGGTGCAAGCGAGATTCATAGCGTGTCTCCGCTCCTCAAGCGAAAGTTCAGGGTTTGAGGCCCAATTACCAGTTCTGATATATCCTCGCGCCTTTTAGGCCCGGTCACGGTGCCCCGTTCGCCCCTGCTATCCGGTTTAAGAGCCTCCCTACCACGCTCTGGCCGCATCTAGGGACGTCTGGGATCAGTTTCTTGCCCGCTGTCTGAGAACAATCGAAATCCCGCCGCTTCTCTCAAGCACGGCATACTCGATGTCGTCGAGGTCACTGACGCCGTGGCGTTCGCGCGCCGCTGCCAGCACATCGCCGATGTCCACGTGCTCGCGGTCCATCCGGTCCTGAAAAATGTGTCCCTTGTCGATCAGGATGAGCGGTGAGCCTTCCAAAGCCCGGTCAATAGCGGGCCATCGATGTTTCACTACGGAGAGCGCGCGCTCCAAGGCGATCATGGTCGCGATGACGACGAATGCGTTGATCACCGAGAAGTCGGTGCTGAGCAGCGCTTGTTGCGTCGATTCGCCAACAATGAGCAAGAGAACGAAGTCGAATGTCGTAATCTGCGACAGCGAACGCTTGCCGCTAATGCGTAACACCCCGAGCA
>CAZYOX010000516.1:0-2452 GCA_964649285.1 uncultured Bryobacterales bacterium
TCCATTCGAGGGGCGTCACCTGAATAACGGTACTTCAGAAGATCCTGTTCCGTGACGGCACGAAACGTTCCGATCTCTTGGAGCGCTCGTATCTCGGTCTCACGTAGGTGGTACGTCCGATCACCCCTCGCCACAGCAGTCCGTCGATTGCCGTATGGCGGAAGCTCGCGCTGACGGCGTGTGTCGGAGTTGCGAGAGTTGCCCTGCTTTCGGCGCGACGACCCGCCGCGCCCGAGGGCGTCCGAGCGCGAGTCCCCGCGCCCGGTCCGGCGATCAGTGGTCTGATTCTTCCGGGCGTCGCCCTGGTCAGGGATGGAGCCGGTCCGCGCGTGGAGATCCTCGACGTCGTCTCGGTCGCGTCCTCTGCTCATTCGTGCTCGGCGATGCGGCGGCTCAGCTCTTCGGAGATGCTTTCGCGTCCGCGGAGTTGCTTCTCCAGGTGGGCGAGCTTCTGGCCAGTGTCCTTGAGCAGCAGGCGGCGAGTTAGCACGAAGAAACCGGCCAGCAGGTTGAGGAAGAGAACCACGGAGAAGAGCGCAATCTCGCGGCCGTGGCGCTCCAGGATGGCGTCTCGGTAGGGGATCAGGAAGCGTAGCTCGTCCATCAGGTAGAAAACGACGGCGATAAAGACGACCACGGTGGCAAAGAGCGCGTTCTTGAACATCGGCCCGCGCCTCTACTGGAACGCCTGGTCCTCGCGGAAGTAGGTGATGGTCAGGCCGAGCGGGTTGATCGGGATCATCACGTTCGGCACGCGCTCCTTGACCACGAATACGAAGTGGGCGACATAGCGCTCACGGCGGATTTCGAGGTGGTCGTGCTGCGTGTAGAAGATCTTCTCGAAGTCGACCGTCGCGCGGTAGGGCGGCTCGCGTAGGTCGTCGATGGCGACGTTCTTGACGCCGATCTCGATCTCGTCGCCCTCGCCCGCTAGGAACGTCTCGATGGTCTTGCTCTTTCGGTTGGCCTCGATGGCGGCATCGGCGAGACGGCCGTCGAGGAAATAGAGCGACTCGGCCCAGCCTTCGCGGATGGTCGCACGGCGCCGGCTGTAGTGCTTGGTGACGAACTGGATGAGGAAGTAGCGGATCTCGGCGTCCTGCGGCTCCCAGCGGAAGCTATCGTAGCTGAGGGCCTCGGCGCGGCCGACGTCGGAGATGCGGATCACAAGCGGCTTGAAGTTCTCGAACGTCTGGTGGGTCTCCAGGTTCAGCCAGATGAGCCCGGCGGCGACGAGCGAGACACCGGCCAGGGCGACTAGCAGGTAGTTGTTAGTCACCAGCGCGGAGCCGAACTGTTCCATGTAGAGCCGCTTGGCGGTGTTGAAATCCTTGCTGGGACGGGGCAGCGGGACGCGCTTTTCGGTGGTTTCGGTCTCCATGGTCGCCTCCTAACCGATGGCTCTGGGCAGGGCCGACTCGCCGGAGCGGCCCGAGAAGATGCTGTTGACCAGTGACGGGATCTTCAGCACGCCGTAGACGAACGACAACAGCAGAAAGACAAGCTGCACAAAGAGGATGGAGATCGTGGCGCTGTCGAATGGCGGCGGGTAGAGGTCCAGGAAGTGCAGTAGGAGCTGGGCAAAGACGAACACGAAGGCATTCGCGACGACCTGATAGAACGAATACTGGATGAAGGCTCGTAGCCAGCCCCAGAACATCCATTCCATGTGCGGCACGATGAAGAACGGGATGAAGATCGGCCCGACGAGCACGATCACGGCCATGGCGACGTAGCCGAAGGCGATGACGGCGAAAACCGCCATCTGGGCCAGGATGACCGCGACCAGGATCAGAAAATAGTGCACAATGTAGACGCCTCGGAGGAGCGTGGGCCGCTCCATCGTCAGGTAAACCTCGGTTAGCCGTTGCTGGATTTCCTCGATGGTCGAGACCTCGATCTGCCGGGCAAGGTAGAAGGATTGGTCGAGGATGAGGTTTTTGAAGCTGACGCCGAAGCCGGGGATCGGGCTGTCGTAGTAGGTGATCATGGCGAAGCCGAAGGCGATGGTGAGCAGCAGGCTGGCGAAGTTGCCGAAGTGGAAAGCGTGGTGCTCGTGCGAGCTGGAGAGGGCGACCTTGGCGCCGAACCAGGAGATCAGGATGATCGCGAAGCCGCGGAAGAGGTTCCCGCCCATCGCGACGAACATGTCGGAGTGGCGGGTCAGCAGCTCGGTGATCGATTGAACGACGACGGTGAAGTAGTTGTCGGGGGGCATGAACTCTCTTCCAACAACGAGAGAAGCCGGGGTCGGGCCTACACGACTGATGAGGATGCGAAGGGAGAAAACCTCAAGCGACTGGGCGACGCGTCATAAGCCCCAAGATCAATTCGAGATGAAGTAGCAGGATCATATGAGGCCCCGGAGTCCTCTACACCCGGCGTCTGGCGCGCGTAAGAGTGAACTTCTGGGGAAACGCCACATCCGCGACGAATCAAACACCCATTACGT
>CAZYOX010000517.1:0-2448 GCA_964649285.1 uncultured Bryobacterales bacterium
AAGCGGTGGAAGTGCAACTCGAGTACACGGGAGAGGACTCAACCGGAGTCGAACGCACGACGCCAGGCTCCTTTACGTTCCGCGCCGGCGCCGCGGAGCCGCAGAAATTTGATCCTGCCGTGGTTGGCGGCAACAGGGAATACTCGTTCCGGTACCGCATCATCTACGACGACGGTTCGCAGACAGAACCGACCTTGTGGGAGACGACGACAAATCGCGCGCTCAACGTGAGCGTAGTCGACCCCGGACTGTTGCAATTGGACGTCAGCGCGGCGAGCCTCAATTGGGATTTGCTTCGCGGCGTGACGGCCGCCCTTTCGTACCTCGATCCGAACGATGCCTCGGCGAACGCCGAACAGACTTTTGAATTGACGGCGGTAGCGCCCAGTCGGAAGTGGTCCACGCGTCTGGGCAAGGGCGAAGGAGACGTCTCGGCGAAGATCACCTATTTCCTGAAGGACGACAAGGTGATCGAGGGGCCGACGAAGAAACTCGATACGACCGACACGTTGCTGGTCGTTCCGCCGCCCCAACTGGATGTGCTCAACGTAAGCCTCGTTCCGGCGGGATCGTGGGACGGCGTGAGTCAGGCAGTAATCTCGCTGGAATACGATGCCGGCGGCGGACGCAAGTACGACAAAACATTTCGTTTCACCAAAGCGGACGACTTTGCCGAGTGGACGGTGCTGCTGCAAGATCCCGCACGGCGCACGTTCCGCTACAAGGTATTAGTCACCTACAAGAACGGGGAGGTCGACCAGGGCGAGTGGAAGACGGAGACGGGCGACCAGGCAATCGCAATTAAGGTGAAGAGCGCGCCGAAGTTGAGCGTGAACGTCTTGGCCAATCTTGTCGATTTCGCGCGGACGCCGGCAGTGAGCGTGTCGCTTTCCTACGACGGCGAGCGGCAGACCTTTAGCTTCATGGAACCAGGGACGAAGACCTGGCAGGTTCCATTGGCCGCGGACGGTTCGCGCGAGTACGCCTATGAGATCACTTGGCACCCTGCCGACGGCGAACCGGTGAAGGCCGGTCCGACGCGAACGGCGGATACGGAGTTGTTCATTCCGAAGGCGCACTTGGCGCCGTCGGGGAAGGTGCAGGTGATCGTGCGCGGCTTTGCCGTCGACTTTACGAAAACCCCGTTTGTGGACGTCACGCTGACGCTGGCCGGCGGCGCGTCGCAAATCGTTACCTTGGACGCCAACTCCCCGAATCAAACGTGTACCTTCGAAGCCGTAAATGGCTCGGATCGCCGCTACCACTACGAGGTCGCCTACAACCTAGCGGACGGCGCTCGCGTTGACGGCGCTTCCGGCGACAGCACCGATCCCGTCATTTCCATTACCCCCCATCAGTCCTAAGGAGGCCGACAAAATGATTAGGCTGCCTGCGTTCGAACACTTCGAATTTCAGAACGGCGAGACCGCCACGATTTTTCAAGACGACCATCAGTTCTGGAAGTTTTACGCCATACCTGGTTTCCCCAAGGTGCGAGTCGATGAAAACGGTAATCCCGTTTTCATGATGGTCAAATACAACCTTTCGGACCAGTCACGGGAGGAAAACCCGGAACTCCCGCGCGGAGGCGGCTATTTGGTCTTCGACGCAGAGTTGAAGATCAGCGCCGAGAACCAGGAGACGGTTCGAGAAAAGCTCCAATCGTGGGTTGACGACCACTGGAACGAACTCAAGCGACATACAGGCAGCAGGACGAAGAAGCTTGAGTTGGCGGCCACCTTCCAGGATCAGATTGGAGGTCACTGGGGCCAGGGTGGACATGAAGGTACGCCGCGGGCCTCGGGAACAACCAGTTCGGGTATGGAACTGACGATTCCGAACCCCGACTTTGAGCCCCCGATGGCGGAGAAGCCGAATGTCATCATGGGCGAGCCCCTGTGGAAGGAGGGCAAGGTCACCATGACGGCGCCGACCGCGCCGGGTTTGGTGAACGGCATGATCGGCGAGCGGCCGGCGTCGTTGATCGGCAATAACGTGGCGGCGTTCAGCATTGATCTCACGCCGGACGGCGCCATGTTCATGGAGCAGACGCTGGTTGGCGCTGATGGCGCCGGCGCGACGGATCTAACTCCGATTCAGGTCGTCTATGAGTTGACGATGATCGCCAAGCTGCCGCCAGCGACGATGTTCCTGAAGTTCAACAGCGCGCAGGTTTACCACGCGATGCAGGAACTCTTCCACGAGCACACCAACTGCAGCGACGACTATTTCACGTCCGAGAACATGATGTCGACGGCGATCGAGTCCGGCTTGGTGCAGGTGAAGATCGATGCGGGCGGCGTGACGGACGAAGATGTCATCCAGATGCTAATGCAGCAGGCGACGAACACGACGCAGCAGGTGCTTGCGGAAAAGTTTGCCAAGAAGGAGCGTGCGCCGCTGGAGGAGTGGGCGTATTCGGACTTGGCCGAAAGCAGCCGGGAAGTC
>CAZYOX010000518.1:0-2437 GCA_964649285.1 uncultured Bryobacterales bacterium
GCGCAGATCCGTGAAGTCCGCGAGTTGGTTAAGTCGCTCGCGGGCGATCACACCATCATCCTCTCGTCGCACATCCTCAGCGAAGTCTCGGACACCTGCGGACGCGTCATCATCATCAGCGAAGGTTCGATTGTCGCCACCGACACCCCCGCTAACCTCGTGGCGCGACTGCAAGGCGGCGGCGCTGCCGTAGAGTTGGAGATCGATGGGCCCGCCGAAGAGGTGCAGACGCGCCTGGCAGCAGTGGAAGGCGTGCTCAGCGTTTCCCGCGGCCGCAACGTCGCCGGCCGCGCCGTCTGGGTCGCTCACACCAGCGAATCGCCCGAAATTCGCAAACGTCTCGCCCAAACGGTCGTCCAATCCGGCTGGGGGCTCTACGAGCTCAAGCAAACCGGCATGTCGCTCGAAGACATCTTCCTGAAGCTCACCGCGGCGGAGAAAAGCGCTGCTGCCGTACCCGAAGCGGTCGAATCCGCGGCAGCACAGGACGGCTCGGAATGAGAAATGTTTGGACCATCGCCCGGCGCGAACTGGGCGTCTACTTCACCTCGCCCATCGGCTATATCGTCCTCGCGATGTTTGCCGTCATGTTCGGCTGGTTCTTTGCCAGCGCCCTGATTTTCTTCGCCCAGATTAGTGCGCAAGCGGCCCTCCAGCCCGGCGTGGAAGGGATCAACGTCAACCAATACGTCGTACAGCCCACCCTGGGGAACTTTA
This sequence comes from uncultured Bryobacterales bacterium, assembly GCA_964649285.1. Taxonomy (GTDB): domain Bacteria; phylum Acidobacteriota; class Terriglobia; order Bryobacterales; family UBA6623; genus CAMPKL01. The sequence goes on from CAZYOX010000518.1 coordinate 718, forward strand.
CGATCATGCTGTTGCTGACGATGCCCTTGATCACCATGCGGCTCTTCGCCGAGGAACAAAAGCAGGGCACCATTGAGTTGCTCTTAACCTCCCCGGTTGGCGACTACGAAATCATCTTCGGCAAGTGGTTAGGCGGGATGCTTCTTTACGGCTGCATGCTGCTGATCTCGCTGCTGAACTTTGCAGTCCTGCTGTTCTATGCGCCCATAGACTGGGGAGCCATGCTCGTTGCCTATCTTGGCCTGCTGTTGTGGGGCGGGGCCATGATGGCGCTAGGCGGCTTCATCTCCACGACGACCTCTAACCAGATCGTCGCCGGATCGATTAGCTTCGGACTTTTCCTGTTACTGTTCGTTTTGGTCTGGGCTGAGTCCTACTCCCAATCGACGCTTGGGCAATTGGCGGGCTACGTTTCGATGCCGCCCCACTTCGAGCAGTTCTCCAAGGGCGTCATGGAGCTGAAGGACGCGACGTACTATTTGACGACGATCGGCCTGGGTTTGTTCTTGAGCAAACGGTCGATCGAGTCGGTGCGGTGGAAGGCATAGGCGATGGCGAATTGGTTTCAATCCAAACAGGCGCGCGCCGGGAGCTACTCGGCGACCTACGTCATTGTTTTCGTTGCGATTTTGGCCGCAATGAATTACCTGGCCGTCCAGTACAACAAGACGCTCGACGCGACCGAACAGAAGCTCTATAGCCTCTCGGCCCAAACGATGCAAATTCTGGACGGGCTTGAGAGCGACGTCAGAATCTACTACGTCGACGAACCCTTGAGATTTGCCGCGGCTAGGGACAGTCTCATCCGATACGAGAATGCCTCGAACCGCGTGGCCGTTCAGTATGTTGACCCCGATGCCGAGCCGGCCCTAACGCGGTCGCTCAATGTGCGCAGCCCAGGTTCCACGGTCGTAGAAGTCGGCGAAAGCCGGTCCGAGGCGCCGTCGACATCCGAGGAAGACGTCACCAACACGATCATCAAGGCGATCAAAGGTGAAGTAAAAGAAGCCTGCTTCCTAACCGGACACGGCGAAGCCACGATCGACGATCAAGATCGCATGGGCATGTCGCTCCTCGCCGGCGAAGCCGCCAGCGCAAACTACACCACGCGCACGACCTCGCTCCTCGATAACCCGGAGATTCCCACGACTTGCAGCGTCGTCGTAATTGCAGGTCCGTCAACGGCATACCTTGAGCCCGAGGTCGAGATCTTGCGGAAATATGTCAGAGGCGGCGGGCGCCTGTTGCTGCTGTTCGACTACGATGCTGCTTCCGGGCTCGAAGCGCTGGCTGCCGAATTCGGCATTACCGTAAATGAAGATCTGGTAATCGACCAGTCCGGCATCGGCCAACTGTTTGGCGGCAGCCCACTGGCGCCGATTATCAACAATTTCGACTCCGAGCACCCCATCGGCCGGGTCATGCGCAATGTCTATGCCATCTTCCCAATGACCCGCAGCATCAGCGTCACTTCCGGGACGGCTGGGTGGACGTCTCTCGGGTTGGCCCAAACCAACGCTGACTCCTTTGCGACCGCGGGCTTTACCATCGTCAACGGTCAAATGACCTTGAACGATTCGGCGCAAAGAACGCCCGGCCCGATCACCGTCGCCGCCGCGGCCTCGCTGTCCATCGTTCCCGCGGAAGGCTCCTCGCCCGATGCGCAGCAGCTCGAAGGACGCGTCGTGGCGGCCGGCACGTCACAGTTCGCCCGCAACGT
>CAZYOX010000519.1:0-2435 GCA_964649285.1 uncultured Bryobacterales bacterium
CATGTTTCGCCCGACAATCAGGGCACCAGTGCCCATCGTCGGTGATCAGCCAATCAGATTCGTCCTCTGCCTCGGAAACAAGGTCAGTACGATTCATGTACATACTCGCCTCAAATACGTCCTCAAACATAACCGTGCAGCCATCACATTCGATCCAGTAGCACGGCGCGCTCTTAATCGCCATCAGGATTGCTCCTCTCGCTCGGACATCGCGGTCGATCCCTGCGTTGTTGCTGGCGGTCCATTGACCCCGATGCTGTAGGTCGGATCGACTCCTAGCGAGAGATTCACAAGCCCTATCTGCATATATTTCAACGCTGTATCGTCACCTTCGCGCTCGAACGCCTCTGCCAGACGAATCAGTCTGTCGCACCACTGCCGGATAGAATCGAGGCGTGTTTGTTGCTCTACCGGAATATGGTTCACTCGCCCTGCTCCTCTCGCTCGATGCCGATGGTGTCCTCAGTCAACGACACATAGGTGTCCAATTTTGGCCAACTATCTCTGCTCTTGATCGTGAATCCCACCCGCTCATTACCCCGATAGAACAACAGTGACCACTCATCACGATCCATGCGCTCCAGATGCACGTCAACGTTCTCGACGAACACATCGTCGATCTCTCGGTTCACTGTGCGGATGACGGCCTTCTGGCTACTCTCTCCCAACCCCTCTATCAGGTCATGGAGATCGTCTATCGCGCCATCAATCGCAAACTCACGGCGATTGTCGAGATCGGTGTAGATTGATCTCAGTTTGTCGGTGGTCGATTCGCTCATCCCTCATCCTCCGGCTTCCAGTCGAGCGCCCTCTGGATCGCTGCACGATGTGTCGGCTCAGCCTCTGCGATGCGAGTGAGTTGTGATCGCAAGTGCATCAACGTTTTCCGCAAACCCAGGATGTAATCGCAGATCGTCGCTACATTCATCTCCTGGCCCTCAGACAGCTCATCTCCGTGTTCTTCGAGAAGCCAGTCCCATGCTTCGCAACATTCATCCCATGTGGCGTGCTGTGGGATGTCGATTTCAGTGCTCATCGTAGGAACATCCATATCGTTCCCAATCCGAACACACAAAGAATGAGAGCGATTAGCACATCATAGATATTGCTATTCATCGTTGCCCCCCACATCCACACTGTAGCGATCCTCACCACGAACCACCGTCACACCAGGCACAATCTCGCCGTCCTCAGTAACGAACTGGCCGTCGTGCTGAGTCAGCCCAGCAATGTCCACCTTCGATGGCGTGTGCTTCGTTTTGATGAGGTCTGTACGCCCCGTGTCGATGGCCCATTGGATGAAATCGTCCTCTGCAAACACATCCACCCGCTCTCTACCAGCAGTGCGCTTGACAGTCACACCACAGGGCAATGAACGGCTTTGCTTCGGCCGCTTGCTATCGTCGGCTGCAATCTCGCGTTCTAGCCATGCTTGCAGGTGGCCTTCAAAGAATGCAATGTCGCGGTCATACTCCTTACTGCATTCATCTAGCCAATACCTAGCAGCATCCACGAATCCCTCGAATTCAGCCTTTGCCGCCGCTTTTGCCGCACGTGCCTTGCGAACTTTCATCGCCGCCCAGTTGGCAGATTGGATGTCAGTGATCCGCCAATTAGTTGTGTCGAAATCGTCTGGCTCATTAGTTTCGATCAGGTGCTCTTCGAGGGTTGCAATCATTCTGTATCCCCTGTCGCTGATGGGAACTCGCCCAGTGCCGCACGCTTCCCAGCTTCCAATGCCTGCTCTGGCGTCGGTGATTCTCTGCCGAATATCGGGTGCGACACGTCGAACAGTTCGCGCATCTCCGCTGCCGTCTGGCGGCCGAAATAGCCAGTCATGTAACCGACATTCGGATCAGCGTGCTCGTTACTCTCGCGATAGGCGGCCATAAACTGTTGCGCCTCTTCGCTATCGTTACGAGCATGGATGTCTCTCATTGCCCTCATCACATCGCCGTAGGTCGGAAGTTCTTTGTCGTTCCAGATGAACATCATTCACTCTCCTCTGTGCCTCGCGAGCCAGTCAGAATCTCTAGCTGATCTCGAATGTCACCTGCCTTCATCCCAGCACCCACGATCCGAGTGCGATCACACCCAACGCCAGCAGCGCCAGCATCAGCAGCGATGCCGCACCGACCGTGAACGCCAGCCATGCAAACACGAATCTTCCGAATCGGTCTGTCTGTGAAGCGTCTCTCATGCTACCCGTCCTTTCGTTAGCAGCTGCTCAATTTCTTCCCAATCCGATGGCCGATACACTCTCACCACCACCTCATCGCTATGGTCGAATCCCTTAAGCGCTGCCAGCCATGCCTTCTGCTCACCTGAGAGACGCCCATTTTGCGCCTTCAATTCCAGGAACAGCAGAGGCCTGCTGTGGTCCGTAGCATGGGCTGCCACGATGTCAGGGAAGCCCTTAGCTCCAACCATCGCGT
>CAZYOX010000520.1:0-2431 GCA_964649285.1 uncultured Bryobacterales bacterium
GTCACCATCCGCCACTGGAAGACCAACCATGAAATACAGGACTAATCGCCGGTTTTTCTTGCGCCTGACGGCTCTGGCGGGCGGAGGCCTTATGCTGGGTCTCTCCCCGAAACTGCACGGGCAAAGCCCGTTTGAAGACGGCCCCCTTTCGCCGCACGATTTTGTGAGTATCGACGCGCAGGGCAAGGTGACCATTTGTGCACGGAACCCAGAGTCGGGGCAGGGCGTACTGAATGCCCTTCCCATGCTGGTCGCCGAGGAACTCGATGTCGACTGGCAGGATGTCCGAGTGGTCCGGTCCGGGGTGGGCAGGAAATTTGGAGCTCAAATCACAGGCGGCAGCACGGCAACGCCGCAGAATTGGGAACCAATGCGACGGGTGGGCGCGGCAGCACGCCGGTTGCTTATCACGGCCGCCGCCAAGCGATGGGACGTACCGGTTGAAGAATGTACGACCGCTTCGGGGCGCGTTCACCACCGACCTTCGCAACGCTCGCTCGGCTACGGCGAACTGGCGCAAGAGGCCCTCGAATTGCCCGTTCCCGAACTGGAATCGCTCCAGCTGAAGAACCCAAAGGACTACAAGATCATCGGGACGTTCGTCCCCGGGGTCGAGAACAGGGAGATCGTCACGGGTAAGCCGATCTTCGGGATCGATGTCGAGCTGCCAGGCATGCTCCATGCGGTCTTCGAGAAGACGCCGGTAATGGGCGGCAAAGTCGTGAGCGCCAACCTGGATGAGATTAAGTCGATGAAGGGCGTGAAGCACGCTTTCGTCGTCGACGGCCGACCCAAGCCGAGAACGTACCCCAACTATCTGTTTGAGGACCCCGGCTTGGAGGCAGGCATTGCCATTGTTGCCGACAGCTGGTGGGCTGCGGAGTCGGCTCGCAAGAAGCTAGCGGTGAAATGGGATCTGGGACAGTGGGCTACGCAGGATAGTGCGGCAAACGCAGCGAGAGCAGGCGAGTTGTCGAAGCAGACGCCGCAGCGTACCTTGCTTGAGGGCGGCGACGTCGACACGGTTTTCGGGCGAGACGACGTCAAAATCGCCGAAGGCGCCTACGCCTACCCTTTCATCGCCCATGCCACGATGGAGCCGCAGAACTGCACGGCCCATTATCGCGACGGGAAAGTCGAGATCTGGTCGGGCACTCAGTTCCCGCAGCCAGGGCTCTCAGCGATCGCGAGCCTGCTGAACATTCCCACGAGCGACGTAACGATCCATATGGTTCGTGCGGGCGGCGGATTTGGACGCCGCGCTTACAACGACGCCATGTGTGAAGCCGTGTGGATTTCGAAAGTCGTGAGCGCGCCGGTGAAGCTCATATGGACGCGCGAAAACGACATGCAGCATGATTACTATCGCTGCGGCGGGTTCCAATACATGAAAGCGGCGACCGATCAGAACGGCAAGCTTGCCGCCTGGTCTGATCATTTCGTCGCGTACGGGGAAGGAGACGCCTTTGCTCACGACGGCGACTTCCGCCCCAACGAATTTCCTGCGGCTTTCGTGCCGCATCTGTCGGTTCGGTCTTCGGTGATGCCGTTGGGGTTGAAGACGGGCGCGTTGCGGGCTCCCCGTTCCAACAGCACCGCGTGGGTCATCCAGTCATTCCTCGACGAAGTTGCGCACGCCGCCGGCAAGGACCCGATTCAGTTTCGATTGGAACTGTTGAGTTCCACTCCGGAGCGTGAGAGCGGGTTCGATCCTGTCCGCATGAGGCGTGTATTGGAACTGGTAGCGGACAAGTCCGGATGGGGAAGACATCAGCCAGGCCAGGGGACGGCGCTCGGAGTAGCGTTCCACTACAGCCATCGCAGCTACCTAGCGGAAGTCGCGGAGGTGACCGTGGCGTCTAACAAGAAGGTGAGAGTCAACAAGGTTTGGGTTGCCGGCGACGTCGGCAGTCACATCGTCAACCCCAGCGGCGCTGAGAATCAGGTCCAAGGCGCTGTGGTAGACGGCCTCAGCGAACTCATGCAGGAGATCACGCTGAAGGAGGGCCGAGTGATGCAAACGAACTATCACGACCACCCGGCGCTACGAATCTCGCAGGCGCCGCCGGTTGAAGTGCATTTCCTCAAGAGCGACAACGCGCCGACGGGGCTGGGAGAACCCGCGCTGCCGCCTATCTTGCCGGCCGTCTGCAATGCGATCTTCGCGGCGACAGGAGAACGGATTCGCACCTTGCCCATGACCAAACAAGGCTTCAGTTTCGCGTAGCGGCAAGGGGAGAAAAACCATGATCGAATTGAAGGTAAATGGAACCAATCGGCCGTTCAACGGAGATCCGGAAATGCCCCTCTTATGGGCGCTCCGCGACGAACTGGACCTGAAAGGAACGAAATACGGATGCGGCATGGGACTCTGCGGCGCGTGCACAGTTCATCTGAACGGAGAGCCGGTGCGTTCCTGCATCACCAAAGT
>CAZYOX010000521.1:0-2427 GCA_964649285.1 uncultured Bryobacterales bacterium
CCTCTCGAAGAAGCGCTCGAAGCATTTGGAAATCCTGACGCCGATCCGTCTTTTCGGCGGGCTCGCGCGTCTATCCAGGAGTTGGACGAGTTGTTGGCCATCCCGGGTATGACCCCGGACTTGCTCTATGGCTCCTACCAAGAGACGAACGCAGGAACCCTCGTGAGACGTAACGGTTTAGTCGAGAGCCTGACGACGCGCGGCGGCGGCGCAGTTGATGTCGCCTACGCGCCGCCGGTGCTGCTGGCTGCCGCCGGGTTTTCCCAGGAATTGATCGATCAACTCGTCGAGATTCGTCGTGTGCGTCCATTGACCCTGGATGACCCAGGAATGGCTGATCTGCTGCAGCGCGGCGGCGAGATTCCGCTTGCCCTGGGCGGGGGCGGAGACGCCTATACGTTGCGGGCGACAGCGGAACTCAATGGCGCTCGAGCCCGCCACACCGTTGCAGCCCTGATCCAAGCGGACGTTTCGGACTCGGTCGATCCGTTGCGTATCGTTCGCTGGTACGACAACCCTTTTTGACCAAGCGATATGTTCTCGCAGTTCCAGCGCATCGGCTCCGGGTGCGGCATCGAAATTCGAGGCGCCGACTTGCACGTGATGGCCGTCAAGTCGCGTCTAGCCGGTCTTACCGTCCTTGGCATCACTCAGATCCAGAACTTCCGGGATCGGCCGGCGGTCGAGTGGGGCAAGGAGTACGCCGATTTTCTGGCTTCCTGCGGCTACGCGCACATCTCGGCGACCGTCTCGCTTCCCCGCGAGGACGTCATGGTTCGCCAAATCCAGTTGCCGGCGATGGGCGAGAAAGAACGCGCCTCGGCGGTGCGCTATCAGCTGGATGGCCTGCATCCCTTCGCAGAGGACGAGGTCTTTCACAGCTACGCCGCCTTGGATGCCGATGCCAAGGGCCCATCCCCGGTTGTCGTCGTGGTCGCCGAGCAGAAGACAGTCACGCACTACGCCGATCTGTTCGAAGAAGCAGGCATAGCCGTCGCGGCCTTCACCGTGAGCGCTTCTTCTCTTCGCGCCGCGCTCCAGTTGCGGACCGCTCCCATTGCGTCGCCGTTGCTCGTGGTTAACCGCGATGGTCAGGCCCTCGAAGTCTATGGCGAGAGCGCCGGACGCGCGGCCCTAAGCGTTGAGTTTGATCTCGCCGCCGTGCCTGCCGAACGCGCCTTGCAGTTGGCCGAGGCCGACTTGCGTTTGGACCGCGGCGAAACCGCCATGCTGGTGCTTTCGGGCGAGCCGCTCGATGTCGATGCGGCGAACGCGTTGACGCCGGCCTCGGTCGGCGAAGTTTTTCCGGTTCCGGTTTCAGCGCCCGCCGACTTCGACCTCTCGCGGGACTTGCAGTCATTGGCGACCGCTGTCGAATCCGCCTGCCCTCGTCTTGGTTGGAGAGCCAACCTGTTGCCCGTTGACAGACGTCGCTCGGATTCCCGCCTGGTCTGGATCCCGACCGCCGTCTTGGCAGGTTTGCTGATCTTGCTCGGCATCGGTTTCCTGCTGCGTTCCACAATCCAAGATCGCGCCTACGCCGCCGTCATTGAGCAACGCCTGGCCGCTTTGCAAGAGGTCGTCGATTCGGCGGAAAGCAATCGCGAGACGACTGCCGACGTGCGCGAAAGAATCTCCGTTCTGGAAGACCAAGCGACGCGCACCGTGCAGGACTTGAGGATCCTGAGCGAAGTCTCGAGCCTGCTTCCGGCGTCTGCCTGGCTGCAGTCGCTCACGATCAATGACGAAGGAGTTCGCTTGAGCGGCGAGACCGACAACGCCGCTCCATTGCTTGGCGTGCTCAATCAAGCCCGAACGATACAAGGCGTCGCTTTCGCTACGTCGCTCGTTCGCCGTGACGATAAGGAGCGCTTCGAGATCAGCGCACAGCGTGGCATTCCCGGCTCCCGGCCGATTGCCGAGCTGCAGGGACCAACTGCTTCCGCCCCGGAACAGGTCGAGCCGCAGCCTGACCCACAAGCAACCCCGGAGGCGACTCCCTAGTGGCTGCCATGAGCCAGCGTGACCGTAGAGCCTTGATCTTCCTCGGCGTTGCCGTGGCTTTGTTCTTGGTCTTGCAGTTGGACATGTTTGCGCCCGGTTCGGCGAGCGGTCCGTCCGCATCCGGCGCCGCGCTCGACGCCCTCGAACAGCGATTGCAGCTCGCCCAAGTCCAGGCTCGCCAAAGACCGCTCACCGAAGCGGAGTTGAGCGCCGCGCAACGACGGTTGGAAAAAATCGAGAGCCGTCTGCTGGAGTCCGCTGACCCTGCTTTGGCGCAAGCGGAGATGCGCTCTCTTGTCGGTCAGTTGCTGGAGGCCGAAGGCATCCCTTTGCGGTCCTCGCGCTTCTCGCCTGTCAAGCTTGAGCAAGACCGCTATGCCCAGGTGCCGCTCGTTGTCGAGTTCACCTGCGGCATCGAACAGA
>CAZYOX010000522.1:0-2422 GCA_964649285.1 uncultured Bryobacterales bacterium
CCGATCCAGAGTACGGGCGGCGTGCAGGGTGTCGTGCTGCTCGAGCAGGCCAGCGACCCGATCCTCACCGTCACGAACCGTGCGCTCGTGCGCCTCATGAGCTTCACGCTGCTCGCCACCTTCGTCGCGGGCGCCGGGCTGCTCGGCTTCGCGACCCTGCTTTCGATGCGGGTGCGGCGCCTTGCGCGCGCGGCGGAAACCGCGCTCGGCCCCCGCGGGGAGATCGCCGCCGAGCTGCCAGGACGCGCGGCCCGCGACGAGCTCGGCGATCTCGCGCGCAGCTTCGGCAGTCTGCTCGAAAGGCTTCGCGAGCATACGCATTATTTGAAGACGCTGGCCGGCAAGCTTTCCCACGAGCTCAGGACGCCGCTCGCCGTGGTCTCCACGTCGCTCGACAACCTCGAGCAGGAGATCACGCAGGAGTCCGCACGGCCCTATCTCGCGCGCTTGCGGCAAGGGGCCGGCCGGCTCGACGGGATTCTCGCCGCCATGAGCGAGGCCACGCGCATGGAGCAGGCCATCGGCGACGCGGTGCCCGAAGCCTTCGATCTCGCTCCCGTCGTCGAATCGTGCGCAAAGGCCTACGAGGACATCTACCCCACGCGGCGATTCGCCTGCCGGCTCGCCGCCGCGCCCGCCCGCACGCAGGGCTCCGCCGAGCTCACCGCGCAGCTCCTCGACAAGCTCGTCGACAACGCCGTGGGCTTCAGCCCGCTCGGCAGCCTCATCGAGATCGAGGTCGCGGACGCCGGCGCCGACTACCGCCTCAGCGTGACGAACACGGGGCCCCCGCTGCCGGAGACGATGCGCTCGCGCCTATTCGACTCGCTCGTCTCGGTGCGCGCCCGCGACGACGGGCAGCCGCACCTCGGCCTCGGGCTCCACATCGTCGCGCTCATCGCGGAGTTTCACGGCGGCCGCGCCGCGGCCGAGAACCTGCCCGACGGCAGCGGGGTCGTGTTCAGCGTGACCTATCCGCGCGCGGGCTAATCGTGCTTCAGATCGGGCTGACGACGGGCACGCACGCATCGAGTCCTCCGCCCTTCTGCCATGTTGTGTCTTGACACGCCCTTCAGCCGCAGTCCGCCACCAAATCTTGTGTATCCGCCTGGCTTACAGAAAATGGCGTTGTGTATGATGAAAGCGGCAATTGGCATACACAAACCTCTTCGTGTCGGACCAGACATACATGAAGCCGCACATTCCGCTCCCCTTTCCTCCGGCGCCCGTTCGGCTCGAGGGATTGGTGTCTCTAGTCGGGAAAGCGAACGCCTGTCTGGCTCGGTATGACGGCCTTCTGGAGAGTCTGGTTAATCCAGACGTCCTCCTGTCACCCTTGCTCATGAAAGAAGCAGAGCTTTCGTCTCGCATTGAGGGAACGATAGCCACCGCCAACGAAGTCTTCCAACGTGAAGCAGGCCAGGAATTCGAGCCCGAGAAAACGGCCGATATCCAGGAGATCATCAACTATCGCTATACGCTGCGCGTCGCGGGTGAGGCCATTAGAGAACAGCCGATCTCGCTTCATGTAATCCGACAGATGCATGAGACGCTGATGGAAGGCGTCCGAGGACGAGACAAAAACCCCGGGCGCTTCCGGGAAACTCAAAACTGGATCGGATCAAAGGGCTGCAAACTGGAAGATGCCAGTTATGTGCCGCCGCCGCCCGTGATGCTTCAAGAGCTTCTAGACGGCTTCATCGACTTCGTCGGTCTCGAGGAGGAGTCGCTCGACCCTCTCGTGCAAGCTGCGTTACTGCATGCTCAATTCGAAATGATTCATCCGTTCGACGACGGCAATGGCCGCATAGGACGGCTGCTAATCCCCCTGTTTCTGACGAAAAGGAAGAGTCTTATCGGGCCGTCGCTCTATATTAGTGGGTATCTGGAGACGAACCGTGACGCCTACTATGAATCGTTAGCCGGTATATCAAAAAAGAACGATTGGCTGACGTGGATTGCGTTCTTTCTGCGAGCCATCATTGATCAGGCTGAATCCAACCTAAACCTCGTGCGGCAAATAACCGGGCTCTACGACAAGAAAAAGCACCAAATCGTCGGCCTATTACGCTCGGAAAAAGCAATCCACATAGTGGATTTGCTTTTCGACCGGCCCGTTTTTAAAGCCTCGGAGCTTCACGATAGGCTTGGAATTCAAAGGCAGCGGGCTGCTCAGTACATCCGAGTCCTCAGAGAGGCCGGCGTCGTCACCGAAATACGACCTGCTCGAGGGCGGAAGTCGGCGATACTTTCCTTCGATGAGCTGTGGGATATCACGGGATAGGCGGATCGCGCCCGGATGTCGCCACGGTCGCCGGTTAACACTTCGATCCGATGAAGACACCAGGGAGCGCAGTTCGGTGAGCTCGGCTTTGACAGCGGCCCGACGACTTCAATCCGCACTAGTCCCGAGCGTAACCCC
>CAZYOX010000523.1:0-2420 GCA_964649285.1 uncultured Bryobacterales bacterium
TGCCGCGGTTGCCGTAGCGGTCGTAGTGATACGTCTGGCACCAAGCTGCTGAACCCGAACAACTGAAGTTCGGCGCCGACCCGAGCGGCGCGACTCCTTCAGAGGCAATGCTCAGCCGGTTCAGTTGATCGTATCTGTAGTGCTGCGTCACCGAGCCCATGCCCGGCGCGGTGATCGTCTGCGACAACAGGTTGCCGTTGTTGCAATTGAAGCCCAAATAAGGCCGCATGGGAGTCCGTCTCGATTATCATCCAGCCGACGCAGCGGGCGCCGCGTGGCGGGTCGCTCACGCCGAACTTCCAAGGGCTGTAAAATCAATAACGTCAACGTGCGTTGCGCCCTCCTCATCTCCCTTCTGCTCATCGCGGCCTCTGTCGCGCCGGCGCAGAACTTCTATCCGCTCTCCGAAGTGCGCGTCGGCCAGCAAGGGATCGCCCGCACGGTTTTCCAGGGAACCCAGATCGAAGAAGTAGGCGTCGAAGTGCTCGGCGTGTTGGAAAACGTCGGCCCCAAACAGTCGCTGATCATGGTGCGCCTGAGCGGCGAGGAAGTCGCCAAGACCGGCGTCATGTCCGGCATGAGCGGGAGCCCTGTCTACATCGACGGACGCCTCGCCGGGGCCATTGCCTTCAATTTCCCCTACGCCACCGATCCGCTTGCCGGGGTCCGCCCCATTGAAGACATGACGGAGCCGGCCGCCGGTTCGCGCGCCGCCCTCGATGGTTCCGTGCCTCTTCTCGCGCTACAACGTCGCAGCGACACGTTGCTGCCCTTTGAGCCCGTGTCGCGCTCGGCCGATGCCCTGACCCCCATCGCCACGCCCATTTCCTTCGGCGGGTTTTCCGCGCGGACGCTCGATGTATTTGGCGACCAACTACGCGCGCTCGGCCTACGGCCGCTACAGGGCATCGGCGGCGGACAGGTCGACATGGCCCCCTCGCCGATTGAGCCCGGTTCGATGATCACGGTCGGGCTCATCCGCGGCGACATGAACGCCAACGCCGCCGGTACGGTGACCTACGTCGACGGCGAACGCCTTTACGCCTTCGGACATCCATTCCTGTCCGCGGGCCCCGCGCGTTTGCCCATGATGCGCTCAAGCGTACTCGCGTCGGTCGCGAGTTTACAAAGCTCCTTCAAGCTAGCCGGATCGGGCGATGTGATCGGCAGCATCGACATGGATCGTTCTACCGGCATCGTCGGCACACTCGGCGAGTCCCCGGAGTTGACGCCGTTCCGCATTCGCGTGGATTCCGAAGGAACCGAGCTGGCCTACAACCTCGAGATCGTCGATGACCCGGCGCTAACGCCCTTCCTCGTGCAGATGGCGTCGTTTAGCGCCATCGATGCCACGGAGCGCCAGGTTGGGGCCTTAACCGTTCGCTTTGAGGGCCAAGCGGCCCTGAAGGGATTACCGCCGCTGAGCCTAAACGGTCTGTTCGCCGGTCCCTCCGCCGTGGGCCAGATGGCCGCCTTGAATATGGCGGCGACTCTGGGGTTCCTAATGCAGTCCGGTCCCGAGGCCCCCGAGGTCGAGTCGATTGATCTGAACATCTCCGTGCGCCAAGAAGACCGCCGCGCCGTCATCGTGCGCGCCTGGGCCGAGCAAGAGCGCATCAAGCCAGGCGAGACGCTGCAATTGAATGCCGTGGTACGGCTGCCCGACGGCACGGAAAAACTGGAACATGTCTCCTGGCAAGCGCCCTTTTCCATGGCCCCTGGGCCGCTGCAAGTGACTCTGTCGGACGGTTCCTCCCTCAACATGCTCGACCTGCCGCTCCTGTTCGAAGCCAGCCGCCTCAGCCCGACGCGCATCGTCGAGTCGCTCAATTCTTTGCGCCGCGCCGATCAACTCTTTCTGCGTGTTTGGCGCCCGCAACGCGGCTTGCGCGTCCAGGCGGAGCGGCTGTCATCTCCGCCGGCATCCTTACGCGCCGTCTTGGACAACCCGCGCGGAGCGGCCGGGGGCGCCTCGCCCGAAGCCTCGACCACCCTTTACGAAAGCGCTATCGCATCCTACGACGCCGTAATTGATGGCCAGCAGACCATCGAGGTAACCATCTCCGAATGACTTGGCAACGCTCCGCTCTCGTGGCCTTGTTGACCGCGACAGCGGCCTTTTCATCATCGGTTAAATCCTGGGATATCAGCGATTACGAGAGCTTTCTTCCAGGAACGTTACATAGTGTTTCCGTGACCCGAGAAGGCCTGTTGACTCTTGCCCCGCGGATTACCCAGCTACACAAGTCCGACGACGCCGTCGTCTGGAGTTCCGCCAGCTCAACGGACGGCTCCATCTACCTAGGCACCGGCCACCAAGGGCGTCTCTACCGGATTTCACCTAGCGGCGAAGCCACCCTGCTCTGGAAGGCCCCCGAAATCGAAATCTTCGCTCTCGCGGCGGCCCCGAACGGTGACGT
>CAZYOX010000524.1:0-2392 GCA_964649285.1 uncultured Bryobacterales bacterium
GCAGACAGGCTGTGGTAGAAATCTACTAGCTCATTCTTGGCAGCAAGTGGCAACTTGCCGGACTTATTGGTATCGCTAAAAATTTGAGAATTGATATGATCTTCGCTGGCTTTACGTGCAAGCTGCTCACTGGCCTGTTTTCCAGCGGCGGCATCGGCCTTTAACTGTTGCAGTTCACTCGCAGAGATCGCCACGGTGCCATCACTAGCCTGGGTTGGCTGAGTGGATGTTTCTTCATTATCCTGATTTTCATTCGAGTCATCATTGGCGTCATCGTTGTCGTTGTCGTCTTGATTCTCACCCTGAGTCTCAGCGCCTTCAGCCTCCAGCACTCCGGCGTCGTTCATCTGCTTGACCTGATCTTCGGTCAGCTCGTCTTTGTGTTCGACAATGAAGGCTTTCTCTTCATCTGTCAGTTCATTGGCCTTTTTGGCAAGTAGGGTTTCCAGATTCATAATATTCTCCTCATTTAGGTAGATAATATTGGCTTGATTGTCAACTGTCAAGCGTTTGTCGTCATTTGCGGCCACTGGGCGTAAGTTTTTAAACAGCGGTCGGTTGGTAAATCCGCCCCCAACCAACACATTGTCATAGAAGATGCCCGCTCGTTCTGGGTCTTCATATCCACGGTCAGCGAATTCAGGGGAGAAGAAACGATATTCTTTATCCGCTATCAGTTGATTGCCTCGCTTGGTACCCTCGACATTGGTTGCCCACAGGCTGAAACCGCCTCGATCATTGGCGCGAATCTCTAGGTCATTGATCCAGGCAGCAGCTCCACCAACAGTGATGTGTTCAAAATCAATTGGCAGTGGCGTTCGACGCACCCCGTCATAAAAGTGCTGCTTGTATTGCTCCAGATCCTCGTTCGTAATGGTGAAGGTGCCATGATAGGGTGTGTTCCAGTGCCCGGTTTGCAATAGTTCAATCTCGGAGGGGACTCCGGTCAACTCACCACCATCAGCGGCTTTAAGCTCACTAAAACGTCGAAAAACAATAGGTTGGTTCTTCATATGTCAAAACAATACCATAAAATTAATAGACAAGCCACATGCCTGTCCGACAATTAACGTGAAAGCCAGGCTCAGACTTGGACCCGCCACCTCCAGCACTCCAGCGGAAATCCCGACTCAATGGAATCGCCTGGTCCTGGGAGCCGTACTTAGTGTGCAGCTCGGCGCAAATCGGGGAGACGCGGGAGTCATTGACCACGTCCAACACCTTGCCCTTAGCTCCGGTGTGCTGACCGAATAGGTGGATTCCCCGGCCATAGGTGTTGACTGGCTCAGTGCGGGCAATCGCCCGAGCGCGAATGCCATTGCTGTCTCCCAGGGTATCGAGGAGTCGTTGTGTCGCGGATTTGACATCCTCGCCCAGATCGATGCTGGTTCGCAGGTTCTGCCTAAGCAGATCCATGGTGCGCTTGTCGATACCAGATACAAACTTGTTGGAGTAGCGGATAGCCTGACGCTGAATCAGTTTTTCGAGTGAAGTGCCATCATAGGGCACATTGTTGAGATTACTGGCTGCCTCAGCACCGATATGGAGCGATTCGTCAAAAAAGGGGAAGGTGACCGTGACCAGGATTTTGCGTTGCGCCCGGAAGATGTGAAAGGCGGTTTGAATAATTTGATCTTCGTCAGCGGCGCTAATCCGGCGATAGGCACTCCAGTTCAGGCTCCCTACCACAAGCGGGGCAAGGGCCATGAAGTAGGCGCGAAACTCCCGCTGCATCCGACGCTCTAGCTTCTGGAGTCTGGCAAAGGTGGGTTTATCCCGGCTGATGGAATCGGGAAAACTCTCCCCATCGGCTGCCTGGATGACCGCCTCTAGCTCAGCAAGAGCTGCGACCAGATCATGCCTGGGCACGGATGGCCTCTTTCAACCGATCGCTCATCTGTCTGGCTTGCTCAACCAGATCCTGATCCTCTTGCTGCTGACTCTGCTGGGCGCGTCGATCTTCGTAGTTCTCCTTCATCTCATCACTCATCTCAGGCAAGTGCAGGGCTTCTCGGACGTGCGCCTCGATCTCGACATCGGCTGTCAGACCGCCTGCCTGCATCAGCTTCTGGATAGCCTCTGCCATGATTGCCACATCCTCCTCAGTGATTCGGCCGTGATCCAGAGTTGGGTATTTGGCTAGGGTCAGGCCATTGAGCTGACAGATGTTGGGGATGACGGTTTTATTGATCGCTCCGGCAAAGACTTTGGCGTAAGCTTCGAGACCCATCATGTAGACCTGGAGCTGGTTTTCGCTGGCAGCCAGCGATCCGCTTGAACCTTCCGAGCCGATATCCATAAACTGCGCCAGCACCGCTTGGAGAATCTGACGGTTGTGATATTTGATCGACGGCATCACCTCTCGGGTGGTCTTGGCCTTCATATCCATGAA
>CAZYOX010000525.1:0-2391 GCA_964649285.1 uncultured Bryobacterales bacterium
CCCCCCAAAATCGTGAGAAGGATGAGGGTGATTCCGACGCGGTGATCCAACAACCGAGGAACGAATGGATTCTCGATGATGTGAGCCGTCGCATCCGCCGCCGACAGTGTCATCGTGATGATGAAATCGGTCGCGGCGAACCCGAGCAAACACAAGAGCAAAGCCTTGCCTCGCCATCCGGGCAGTAGCCGCTCCATAAGAGCCATGCTTCCTTGACCGTTAGGACTGTAACGCGCGACCTGGCGATAGACGGGCAGCGCGCCCAGAAGCGTCACCAGAATCAGGATGAGGGTGGCGATGGGCGAGAGAATGCCCGCAGCGAGAAATGCGATGCCCGGTTGATATCCCAGGGTGGAAAAGTAATCTACCCCCGTGAGGCACATCACCTTCCACCACGGGTAATCGTGACGGTCCTGGCTGTGCGGGCCGGTCGGTTTCTTGAGGTCTGCGAGTAGCCAGCCCCTCGTGCGGACAACAACCCGCTTCCAAGACAACTTTCTTGACCTTCCTCATTAGTCTACAGGGTTTTCGGGTTTTGTTTTAGGGCAGTCGGCGCTCCTAGCGAACAACTGGCTACGCGCCAAATCCCCATTCTTCCACGGCGGTCAAGGCAACCAGTCTTGCATGGGAACCTTCCTTTCGTACTACACTCGTCCACTAATGACGTCCCCTCGCCGTCCACTTAGCGTCATCCAATGGCTCATCTGCGCAGTGGCCGCCATCGGCTTCGCGTTCGATATCTACGAGATTCTTGTTCTCCCGCTAATTGCCGGTCCGGCTCTTGCCGATTTGGGCGGCCTCACGCCGGGAACGCCGGAGTACGCCGACTGGATTTCGTTGCTGTTCTATCTGCCTGCTATCGCGGGCGGCGTCTTCGGACTAATCGGCGGATATCTGACGGATCTGTTCGGACGCAGGCGCGTATTGGTGTTCAGCATCCTGCTCTACGCGTTTTCCGCTGTGGCGGCAGGCTACGCCACTTCTTTGCCGATGTTGCTGTTCTTTCGGATTACCACGTTCGTCGGCGTTTGCGTGGAGTTCGTAGCGGCCGTTGCGTGGCTTGCCGAATTGTTTCCCGATCCCAAGCAGCGCGAGTCGGTGCTTGGCTTCACTCAGGCGTTCTCATCCGTCGGCGGCATCATGGTGACTGGCGCCTACTACCTGTCCGTGACATACGCCGATTTCTTTCCGGCCATTCACGGGGAGCACGTGGCGTGGCGCTACACCCTGATCAGCGGCGTGATTCCCGCGATTCCTTTGATCTTGATCCGCCCGTTCCTGCCGGAATCGCCGGAATGGATGCGCAAGAAGATGGACGGCACGCTGAAGCGGCCATCGATCGCGGCGATCTTCGCCCCGCGCTACAGACGCACGACATGGATCACGATGATCATGTTCGCCATGAGCTACGGCGCGGCGTTCGGTGCGATTCAGCACATTCCCCGCATCGTGCCTGGAATCCCGGAGGTAGCGGAACTCGCACGGCCGCTGCAACAACAAATCGTCAGTTCGGTACAGGCGTGGCAGGAAGCTGGCGGCCTCGTCGGACGGGTTCTCTTAGCCGTGCTGGCAGTCCGCATCCTTTCTCGCCGGAAGCTAATCCGCGTGTTCCAAATCCCCGGCGTGATTGCGCTGCCTGTGGTCTTTTATCTCTTTGCGGCGCACGACTTGGAATTGGCGAAGTACGGCATCTTCTTATGCGGCCTGCTAACCGTGGCCCAATTCAGTTTTTGGGGCAATTACTTGCCGCGCATGTATCCAGTACACCTGCGCGGAACGGGCGAGAGCTTTGCGGCGAACGTGGGTGGACGCATGCTGGGTACATCCTTTGCCGCCGTGACAGCGCAGCTCGCGACAGTCGCGCCCGGCGGGTCGCCCGCTGTAAAGCTCGCAACGGCCGCAGCGATTGTCGGCGGCGCGGTCTATGCCATTGGCCTAATCGCCAGCTTCTGGCTCCCCGAACCGCAACAAACCGACATCCAAGAATAGCGCGAACAGCTACAACGCCCTTCGCCGTCGAGCAACCGCCGAAGGCCCTGCTGCACGCAGTGCTCAGTCGCCGCTCTAGCGGACTGAAACTTTCTGAGTGTCGAGCCGATCCACCAGATCCATACAGCCGTGAGTTACCCTCCCATCGAAGATCACGGAATCATCGGCGACATGCACTCGGCCGCGCTCGTCTGTCCCGACGGCACGGTGGACTGGTGCTGCCTGCCGGACTTCGACTCTCCTAGCGTCTTTGCCGCTTTGCTCGACGACAACAGAGGCGGCCGCTTCCAAATTTGCCCGACGGAAGAGAGCCGCCAACGCCAACTCTATTTGCCGGACACCAACGTTCTGATATCCCGTTTCCTCAGCGGCGATGGAGCCGGCGAGATCACCGACTTCATG
>CAZYOX010000526.1:0-2385 GCA_964649285.1 uncultured Bryobacterales bacterium
GGCCTGCAGCGGCGCGCATTCCTCTGAGGGGACGAGCGCGAAGAAGGATCCGAGTCGGTCGACGACGACTTCGGGAATGTCGAAGCCCTCCATGGCGGCGGCAAAGCGGGCGACCTCGGCCACAAGCTCGGCTTCGCTGCGGCCCTCGGCGAGCTCGAACGGCGCCTTCAGGGTGGCATGGAAGCCGTATCGACGCGGATCCGTCGTCAGCGCGCTCAATGCCGGCAGTTCGAAGCCGGCCACGGCCGGCTGCTCCAGCGGGGCGCCGTTGAAGGCGAGACGAGGGTCCAACAGCATGACGGCGGCGCCGACTTCGATAGCGCCAGTCAGGTAGCGGAACCATTGCCCGATGCCGATGGCGTCAAACACGCCGATCATCTCCGCGGCGCCGGCGAGTTTGGAGCTGCCGGCCATCAGAAACATGCCCGCAGCCGCGATTTGCAGGACCCAGAGCCCAGCAGTGAGCGTCCAGGGCCTCTCGCCTGAGGCGGCGTTACCTTGAACAGGGGAAGTTTGCGTAGCCATTTTCTACTCCTTTCAGATATAAACGATACATAGATGAACTAGTTGGGCCAGAAAAAGGCCTACTCAGCTCGACGAACTAACTTGGCAATCAGGTTCGCCAGCGCGGCTTGCTCCTCGGTACTGAATTCTCCGAAGAGGTCGCGCTCGGCTTGTTGGCGGATGCGGCTCCCTTCCTTACAGACTTTGCGGCCGTTATCCGAGAGAACGGCCAGCTTCGAGCGGCGGTCGTCAGGGTCGTCTCTGCGGGAGACAAGGCCGTCGGCTTCAAGACGATCCACTAATTGCGTGATGTTCGACTTCACGCAGGAAAGCCTGGCCGCCAATTGGCCCAGCGGCAACGATCCGCCGGCATCGTTGAGCGCGGTCAGGGTCATCAGTTTGGGCAATGAGAGGCCCACCGCAGCCAGCTTCTTTGTCCGCTTTGTGCATACCTGTACTATGCGCGACTGCGGCAAGAGTTGCAGAAATTTTCTGGGTGTTTTGCCTGTCCGGGACTAAGGGAATTTCTCTTGTAACGACCGCTTCGATCTACCCCTCTCCTTCACATGAGGATAGAGAAACTCCACAGGCTCTACGTCCAGGAGCTGAAATCACTCTACGGCTGGAAGATGCCGTCCCCCAAGCCGGCCGCGTCACGGCCCGATTCATCGGTCGACGCTTACTTTGTGGAGGCCGAACAACAAGCCCGCCAACTTGATCGCATCTTCGAGTGGCTGGGACAACCGCCTGTCTTGCCGCAACTGAGGACACGGGAGGAGACATGATTGTTACTGCATCCTATACAGCGGCGATTGAGGCCTGCCAGGCCTGCGCGATTGCCTGTACGGACTGTTTGACGCAGATGGCGGGCATGAAGAGTCACAACGACTGTCCGCGGTGCTGCTTTGAGTGCGCGGAGCTTTGCCGCTTGACGGCCACCATGATGGCGGCGCACAGCCGGTTTTCGGGCAGGATCGCGGCGATTTGCGCGGACGCGTGCAGTCGGTGCGCTGAGCAATGCAACGAGCATGAGCATGACCATTGCAAGCGGTGCGCCGAGGCTTGCACGGAGTGCGCCGAGCAGTGCCGTTTGGCGGCGGCGTAAGCGTCCTGCAAGCATTTTTGAGCGGATACGGTAGACTAGCGGATCTCACGAAATCGTGGGGTACGTGTGAGGATCGTAGACGCCTGGGAACTGGACTCTTGTCACTGCCTCCTGATGAGGGGGCTGGTAGAACCGGGCGACAACACGCTGACGGTTTGAATCCGAGCGGAACAGTGAATCGCTCGTCGCGGATGCCGGGCGAGATGAGCCCGCCATGGGAGCGACTCTACGAGGGCGGGATTCCGGTTCAGCACACGGCGGATTGCAGAAAGTTCGCTATCCGTTGGACGAGCTACGTCGCTGTTGCCGTCGTCAACGAATCCTATGCGCTGCCGGACCACCAGGGTGACTACTCGGGCTGTAACTTTCGGGTGCACACTAAATCGCGATTTCTCGACTACGTCCGCAATGCAACGTTCGCGTCGGATGAATACCCGGGTCCCTACCTACATTTCGGCGTTGTGTGTTCGGATCAAGTGATCGAGGTTGCCGCTGAGCACCCCCCTGTTGTTGAAGTGGTCGAGAACGGAGACCCCTGGCTAGGGGACTAACATAGCGGTGCACCGCCGGTTGCGGGCAGGATCGCGGCGATTTGCGCGGTAGCGTGTACGTGGTGCGCTGAAGCTTGCAAGGAGGGCGTCGAGCAGTGCCGCTTGGCGGCAGCGTAAGGGCTTTCACTAAATCGTTGGCGTTAGATTTGCGCTGATCGCTCCCTGACGGTCGCGGCTCTGTTGCGATAGCCGATGCGGATCGGGCGGCCACAGACTGCGTGTGTC
>CAZYOX010000527.1:0-2372 GCA_964649285.1 uncultured Bryobacterales bacterium
CGACATCTTTGCCGAACACGCGAGCCGTGCCGGACGCCGGCGGCAGCAAAGTGGAGAGAATGCGGAACAAGGTAGTCTTGCCTCCGCCGTTCGGTCCGAGCAAGCCGAAGATCTCGCCGCGGGCAATTTCGAAACGAACATCGTCGAGCGCCTTACGGTCTCCGTAAGAAAACGACAGACCATCGACCTGGAGTGCGGCTGGCGTGGACATGAATGCCTCGGAAACAGCAGAGTAGCAGAGCGGGGAACTAATCTCGTGACGCTATGGAGGTGTTGACTCCTTCATCCGCATCGTCGTACAGCCGTCGGTACATGTCGCGATTGCGCAATACGGACTGAACATAGCCGCGCGTCTCGGTGAAGGGAATGGTCTCGACGAACTCTGCGGGCTCTTGGAAATCGCCCCAGGTGATCCACTCATCGGCGCGGTTTGCTCCGGCGTTGTATGCGGCGAGCGCGAGTTCCAGCGAACCGTCAAAGCGATCAATTAC
The DNA here is from genome assembly GCA_964649285.1 of uncultured Bryobacterales bacterium. Lineage (GTDB taxonomy): Bacteria > Acidobacteriota > Terriglobia > Bryobacterales > UBA6623 > CAMPKL01. The sequence goes on from CAZYOX010000527.1 coordinate 492, forward strand.
TTCTTTGAGGTGATAGGTGCCGAGACGCAAGCTCACGTCAGGATCGCGCAGCTTTGCCGTTGAGAAACCGGGAATGCCCAGCTGGCGGAAGATGGCGCGCCCGGTGGAAGGCATGACTTGCATCAGGCCGATGGCCCCGGCACGGGAAACGGCGGCATGGTCATACTCGGACTCTTGGCGAATCAGGCCCGCGACAAGATACGGATCCAAGCCGTGCGGCTCGGCGCGATGGCGCAAATCTTCTTCCCAGGGCATGGGGTAAAGCCCCTCCCAGAAAGCGCGGGGCGCGGCATCCACGGGGATATTCAGGTAACCGAAGCCGTACCGCTTCATGTACCGGAGGCCGCGCCCGTGTTCGAGGCGATCGCTCTTGATGCGGAACAGTTCAAGGCCAACATACAGTGAATCGGGCTTGCGATAGTCGGCGCGGGTCAGCTCGGCTTCCGCGTCTTCGTCGAGTCCTAAGTCAAAGAGCAGGCGTCCTCGCTCGATCAAGGCCGACATTTCCGGTCCCACTTCCGCCGCCAGCTTTCGCGGTGGGGGCAGGTGCTGAGTCAAGGCCGTCACGGAGGAGACTGCGGGGCCCTTGCCGATCTCTTCGAGCCGCCGGCGGGCTAGGTCGGCGTAGTAGTGGTTGGGGTAACGGGAATCGATCTCCTCATAGAGAGCCCGCGCGGACTCAGGCGAGTTGCTCTTCTCATCCAAGCGCCCAAGCCAATAGAGCGCGGCCGAGACTTGCCCTGACCTTGGGTAGCGACGCACATGCTCTTCGAAAAGCTTCCGGGCCTGCGGCTCACGATCCAAATACGAACGCCAGCAGACTTTCCAGTGAGCCAGGTCGGCATGCCGGCCGTTGGGAACGTCCGCGACTAGGCGCGCATAGAAATGGCGAGACTCGGCGCCGTCGTTGCGCAGCAAATAGAAGTTGCCCAGCGACAGCAGCGATTCTTCGTACCATTTCGACTCCGGGAACTTCCGCTTGAGTTCGTCGGCACGCGAGCGGAACTTGTCGACGGAACCTTGACGACGCTCGCACTCGCCGAGATAGTAGATCCGCTCGGCCTCCCGCTCGGCGCTATCGAACGTCGTCTTCAGTAGCCACTCGTAGGCCGCCGTCGTGCGCTGCGCGAAGTAGTTGGCCACGCCGTAACGAAGCTTGGCTTCTTCGAGATCGGCGCCCGAGAGACCATCTAGCGCCCACTGGAATTGCTCAATGGAGTCCGCATACCTGCGCGCCGCGTAAAGCCGCTTGCCGCGTTCGAAACGCCACGCGTCCGGCGCTTCTGGATAGGCGCTGGGGTTACTCAGGCGGATCGCGTCCAGTTGCTTCTCGGCTTTGTCAGCTTCAGCCGAAGTCGGATAAAAATAATAAACCTGACGATAGACCGGAATGGCCTCTTTGGCGCGGTCGGTCAGTTCGAAGACGCGGCCTAGCAGGTAAGAGCGCGCCGCTTCCGGAACGGAAGAAGCGTTGGGCTGCAACAGGGCCTCGGCCTTTTCGAACTGCTGAGAGCGGATCAAGCTCTCTGCGAGGATCCGGTCTGCCGCGGCAGCGCGGCGACTGTAGGGAAACCGCTTGGAGTAGTCCTGCAGCGCGGCTGCCGCTTCTTGATGCTGTTCGGCCAATGCCAGGGCCTTGCCGCGGTAATAAACCGCATAAGGCGCAAGCTGCGGCTCGTCGACGAGGGCGAGTTCCTTGGCGGCCGACTCATAATCTGCTGCGAGGTAATCCTTGTAGCCGAGCGCCAAGCGGGCATAGGCCGCTAGACGGCCTCTGTTGTCATCGGCATAGGCGGCGAGGGCCGCGCGGTCGGCAGCACTGCCGGAGGAAACCCACTCGCGGGCCAAGCGCGAAAGATCGGCGGGAGCGGCCGCTTGCAG
>CAZYOX010000528.1:0-2369 GCA_964649285.1 uncultured Bryobacterales bacterium
CTGCCAGGATGCCGAGCGAGAGAGCGACGCCTGGCTGGTCGGCGGTCACGCGCGCTTCGAAGTACCAGAAGGGCAGCGGCGCTGCCGCGAGCGGCAACAATACCTTGCGCAGCACGGCCGCTGCAAGCTGAGGATAGGGTTCGCCTGTTAGCTTCGGCGCCGCATCAGCACCGACGACCTCAACGGCAGGACGCGCCGGCAAAGCCGCATCGAAGTATTGACCCAGGGCTTCCGAGTGAGGCCTGGTTTCAGCTTTCGTGGCCGTCACATTGGCGGATAGACGCCGCAATTGAGTGCGAAACGACGATCGAACCGAGGAAGCGACTTTTCCGCTTGAGCGCACCGACACTTTTCCTTAACCCCAGAAAGTACGTCTCTAGGGTTTTGGTGAAAATGCGCAAGTACCCCTGAATTCTCATACGAGATCCGGGTGGAAGTGGTACTGATTGCCGGGTAGGCGTACGATGAGCGCCTTAAGCGGTGCGCGCTTTTGAGTTACCGGTTGCTTAGTTCTGCGGCGGCGCGGGCGCCGTTTCGTCCTTGATTTCGTCGCCGAAAGTGATATTCACATCGGCGCCGTAACGTTTGTAGTCTTCGTACTTGATGACCATGGTGACGCGGACGTCGCCGTTGCGGAAGTGCAGCGTGTCGTCGGCACGAGTGTAGACAGGAAACCAATACTTGTCGTCGATCTTCTGGCGGTAGGTTTCAAATGCGGGGAACTGGTTGTCTTCGTTCTTCTTCAGAACGCCCACGCCCTTGCCGTACGTCTTCACGACTTGCAAGTCGAGTTGATCCACCCAGGCCTGGCCTTGGAAGTAGCGCTTGCCCTTCTCCATTGCCTTGGGCTTGATCGAGAAAACGTAGCAGTCGATTTCGTCGATCTTTTCTGTCCCCAGGTAGTCGATGTCGTACTCGGGCCTCGTGTCTGTTGTCATGACGAAGGGCTGAACATCGCGTAGATCCTGCTCGTCTTGGGGCGTGAGGGTGATGCGTTCGAGCGTGGCGACGGGCGCGTAAACGACGCGCTCGCTGCGTTCCTTATTGGGGCCGAAGATGACGTCCTGGACAAGTTCCCACTTGCCGGCCGGCCTGTTGCCTTCGTTGTACTCGGTCAACTTCACGGACTGCCGGTAGGTGTAATCTTCACGGGCCTTGGTGAACTCGGTTTCTTTCTCGACGAATTTCTTGATGATCTCCTCGACGGGGATCGCCGGTTCGTCAGCCGCTTGGAGAGCAGGCAAAAGGAAGAAGACGGAGAGGAGGGCCAGGGCCCCGGCGCGTAGATACATATCTCAAACTCCCGCAACGGTAGACGCGCGGCACGCGCAGAAGGTTGCTATTGGCAACGATACAAAAGGGATAGCAGCCGGTCAAGGAAAGCCGAGGGCGTCCTGCACGCCGCTATACTGGTGGTTCGCCATGCCTTACCGCACGTTGCCCGCCTTCTGCGCGGGTCTTCTCCTGATCATTCTTGCCCCCGGCTGCGGTTCGTCCGAACCGCCGCGGACGGCGGCGGACGAGCGTAAGGCCGTCGAAGAAGCCATCGACCGCCACTTGGCCAAGCGCGACGATTTGGACTTCTCGGCGATGAAGGTTGTTGTCGATCGGGTCAACTTCGTGGGCGACGATCAAGCTGACGCCACGGTGAAGTTTACCGTCGGCGAAGAGGCGGCTTCGTCCATCCAACTGTCGTACAAGTTGCAGAAAACGAACGACGCGTGGGAAGTCGTCGGGCCTCCCACGGGAGCGCAAGGCGCACCTATTGCCCCTCCGCAAGGAGGCGAGATACCTCCGGATCATCCTCCGGTCGGCGGCGAGCAGCAGCAGTTGCCTGCCGGTCACCCGCCTGTGAATTAACCGATGAATCATTCCCGTTCCAGCTCCCTGTTCGATCAGGCGCGACGCTCCATCCCTGGCGGAGTGAATTCGCCCGCCCGCGCCTTCAAGGCGGTGGGACGCGACCCGCTGTTCATCGAACGCGCCGACGGCGCACGCCTCTACGACGAGGACGACAACAGCTATCTCGACTACATCGGCTCTTGGGGACCGATGATTCTGGGACACCGGCATCCGGCGATCCTCGAAGCCTTGGAAGCTGCCCTTCGGCGCGGGACGAGCTACGGCGCGCCGACCAGCGCTGAAGTCGACATCGCCGAGCTCATCTGCGAGATTGTGCCTTCGATCGAATCCGTGCGCCTGGTCAACTCGGGAACGGAAGCGACGATGAGCGCAATCCGCGTGGCGCGTGGCTTCACTGGGCGCGACCTTATCGTGAAGTTCATCGGCAACTACCACGGTCATGTCGACTCTCTGTTGGTTAAAGCCGGTTCGGGGCTGGCTACGTTGGGCATCTCCGACTCGGCGGG
>CAZYOX010000529.1:0-2295 GCA_964649285.1 uncultured Bryobacterales bacterium
GAGCGGCTGGAACTGGCTGCTAACGTGGCGGACCAAGGAGGCGATGGAAACGTTTTCGAAGACCACCTGCAGCTTACCGGCCCCGAGCTTCGATAAATCCAGCAAATCATTGACGAGCGCCAGGAGGTCGGAACCAGCGCCGGCGAGGACCTTGGCCGATTGCTCTTGGTCGGAGGTCAGATTCTTTTCGCGATTGTCGGCAAGCGCATTCGCAAGCAGCAACATGCTGTTGAGCGGAGTTCGGATGTCGTGAGATATCCGCGCCAGAAATTCCGATTTGTCTTGCCCGGCCTGTTGCTCCAGCTCAATGGTCTTGGCCTCCAGCTGTTGCCGCGCCTTCTCTAGACGGGAGTTGATGCCCAACAGCGAGAGCTTATGGTGCTCGACCTGCAGCCCGCGCTCCTTGATCTGATGGACCATGGTGCGGAAGGACCGAGACAGACGCCCAATCTCGTCGTCCGATTCCGGCGGCAAGGCGACGTCGTATTCCCCGGCGGCAACGCGATCGGTGGAGGCGACGATCAAGGACAAGGGGAATAGTAAGCGACGGATGTAGAACAAAATCAGTATGCTGCCTAACAGCACTAGAAGTGATGCTGTAAACGTGCTGGCGCGCCCTACGGCGGACGAATCGGCCAGTAACGCGTCGTAGGACGAATACATACCGAGGCCGAGAAAGCGAGAAGGGTCCTCCGGGTCGAAACGGATCTTCGTCATGTGCATGACGAACTTTTCGCGGTCGCTGTTAACCTTCCGTTCAAAGTCGAAAAACCCATCATCGTCGGAGGCTCCGTCGAGATAGAAGTTCTTGAGTACGGGGAGGTCGTTCTGCAGGCTGCGGGGGCGTCCCAAGTCAAATCCAAACGCCAGGGACGACACGCTGTCGAGCAGGTATCCGCCGGATGCGTTGGTGAGGTAGAGCTCGCTTCCAGGAGGCCGTGCGCGTTCCATGTCGTCAAAGAGCCGGGACATGTTTTGAGTGATGACCACGAGGGCGAAGGGCGCTGAAGCGTCGCCATAAACCGGCGTTGCCGCCCGGATCGTGGGCATCACGGGGACTGTCACCCTGTCGTACTCACGGTTGAGCTGGATCTCAGAAAGGAGCACCTGGTCCCGCAGCAGAGCGGCGGCGCCCTGAGCATACGGAGTACGACCCTTCTGCTGCAGATCCTCGGGAGGAACGATGATCAGCAGGTTGGCCGCGACACGCTCGGTCCGGACAAGTTCGAAGCCCCCGTTTTGGTGGTCAATAAGGCGGATCTGCGAGTACTCAGGTCTGCGGCGCAGGAAGGAAAGAAAGGTCGTCTCGAGGCGCTCCTTCCAGGCTTCCTCGGAATCGCCGTTTAGGGGATCTATTCCGCCGTTTAGCCGGGCGCGGCCCATTCCTGCCAGAGGGGGCGTACCGGCGAGGAACTGAACGTCTTCGCGGAGACGAGCGATGGAGTCGACCATCTGATTGGTGCGCTCCTCCGAAGCGGCCGCCAACCTTTGGAGCTCCTTCTCGGCGAGGATTTGCTGGTGGGGAGAATAGACGATGTACACGGCCGCTAGGCCCAATACCGTCAGGACGGAAGCGGCAAAAGCGCTCACGCGCGTGGCAATCGAGCTCCTGAACATCCCTGTGGCCCCTTGAGCCGCCGCGGGTCAACGGCTGCTGTCCTATTCATCGGCTTGGAGGCCCTTGGCCCATAGCCGCATCCCGGAAGAAAGAATCAATACGCCGCCCTCGCCGCTAGCCAGCGTCCTAGGGGACCGCCGCGCCGAGCAGGGAATGGCGGAGCCGAGCAAGTCCCACCTCCGACAGATCGGCTGCCGGGACCGAGGGCTATACGATTTGGACTACTTGGCCTGGTAGGTCTTCGAGAAGCCGTTACGCTGGTTGGTGATCGTGTACTTGCCGTCCGGCATGACCACGGCCTTGAGCAGGTGACCTTCGCACGCTGTGCCGTCGCCGAGGTTGGCGATCATTTGTTCGTTGGTGTTCATTTCCGCGGGGGTCTGCGTGGCGAAATGTCCCTGCCAAATGTCTTCGAGGCGCGGCGTTGCGCGGAGGTTGGCGAAGACGCTTGGCGGTCCGCCTTTTCGTGCGCCGTTATTGAATACGGCGACAACCGGTTGGATGGCGGCGAGAATCTGCGGAGAATTCGAACGATCCAGACCGTGGTGTGTGGTTTGGTAGAGGTCAATCGGGCCGAGCAAATTCGCCGGGCAGACTAGGTTCTTCTCGTAATTCCAGGTGAGATCACCGAGATCGAGGAAGGTGAATTCGCCGAAGCGTAGGACGAATCCGACGCT
>CAZYOX010000530.1:0-2293 GCA_964649285.1 uncultured Bryobacterales bacterium
GACACAACGCTGCACGGTGTTGCCTCGCCACACGTCGGCGTCTCCTTACCCCGTTCGGTCGCTTGCATTGCGTTGTGCGGCTGAAGCGCCAACTGTTATGCTGATCGGCGCTCTCCTGGGGCACATCATGCCTCCCACGCTTTGATTCGTTGAACGTAGACTTGCGTGCGACGTGCTCGTCGTGCCCGCACTAGCGGCGACCGGTGAGGCGCACCTTGTGGCGGCCGACACCGCTTCGGCTCCGAATCAGCAAGACATGCAGTTTTCCCAGGCCAGAGGAGGAGCGTTACCGGGTGCCTCTGTCGTTGTGCTCGAACGGGTCTACCGCGGTTTCTGTGTCGGAGACCGTTTGTTCGTTGAAGTTTGGGCCGTCCGATGAGTCGGGGCGGTGTAGAAGCGCCACTCTCGGGGGTAGTGGCGAGCGTTGTTCCGTGTAGGAAGTCGGGCTACGAAATGTGCCGGGTGCAGCGGCTCAGCATAACAACGCAATGCACTCAGACGCCGCCGCAGAGGGCATTGCCTACTCAAGGCACTGCGTCTACATTGCCACAAACAGCGGACGGCGCCGGCGGCGCCGGTGATTGCTGACCGTTATGTAGCGGACCCGCCACTAGGAAGCCGTTGAACTAGCCCCGATTGCGAACACCCTTTTCGCCGTTGCGCCGGGAGCAGCATTGGAGATCGCAAATCGGAGACAGTTGATGGCTTTGTCGCCAAAGGTCTTCAGCGACCGCCTTGAATGGTTGACGAGACTCCAGATCAGGGCAAACAGAGCCGCAAAGGCGGCCGACATGGCCTGCCTCGGCGTCCCGACTCCATAGATGCTTCGCATGAGCAGCGATAGATTGTACGTCAGCGCCCCGATCACGTATCGCTTGTTCACGTTCGTTCGGCCTCTGAGCGTCGTTCGCCTCAGCCCTCCCGCCTCGAGCACATGAGCAAAACTTCGCTCCACCAGATGGGCGCGTCGGCGCATGAAGAAGTTGCCTTCCCGGCAGCTCGTCATCGCTTCGGCGCGGATGACGGCACGCGCCTTCTTCCAGGGGAGTTTGTCCAGGTTGCGCTCACACTTCGGCGCGGGGATGAGCGTCTCGACGCCGGCGGTCTGAAGAGCGGTGATCTCGTCGGTGGCGTAGTAGCCCTTGTCGGCGGTGACCGTCTCTACTGCAGTCTCCCACGGCTCCTGCTCAAGGCTCCGGTTGATGCGCTCTTCCGCTTCAAGAATGCGCGTGAAGAGGTCCGTGGCGTCGCCATCGTCGCCGTGCCGGATCTTCGCATCCAGGATCGCCCCCGTCTCCAGGTCCACGACGTGCTCGTTCTTGTAGAGCATGCGCGTTTCGCCGCGCTTGGTGCGCCCGACGCGCGCGTCCTCGTCGTGCGGGTTCTTCCATTCGTCGTTCGATGTTTTGCGGCCTTTGCGGTGCTTGTCGAAGCGCCTGACGGCCGCGTCGTCCTTCGGATCAACGCCCTCCTCCTGCGCCAGACGCCGTATGTAGGCGTCGTACTCTTCCTGCGTCAGGCGGTTGACGAGCGAGGCCAGCGAGGCGTTCGCTTCGACGACAGAGCTGTCAACGCCGAGGTGCTTGCCCCGCACCAGACGCGACTTCTTGAGCGCCTTGACGATCAGCTCGAACACGGAATAGAAAACCTCCTCCGGAATCCGCTGTCTGAATCTGCAAATGGTAGAGTGATCGGGCGTCGCCTCCGTCAACGCGTAGCCGAGAAAGGCCCTTATCTCGATCGAGTCGGCGCAGCGCGCGGCAATCGCACGTTCGCTCGGAAGGCCTTCGAAAAAGCCGACCATCAGCATCCGGAAAAACACTTCCGGATCCACGCCGGGGCGGCCATTGCCGGAGTCGTCGTAGAACGGTCTGCACGCCTCCCGGAGGTGATCGCCGAAGCCGATCTTCTCCAGGTGATGATGCAGACGCCCATAGAAAGAATGGGCGCTGGATCTGGGCAGTTCGTGCGTGGGAATCCACAGCGCACCCTGCTCAGAACGGGACTTGGGACGGTACATCGCGCAGTCAGGAGAGGGAAGGGCGACAACCGCAAATTTACGCAATACCGCCTTGCTTCGGCAGGTAAATCAACAGCTTCCTAAATGCAAAAACGCCCCGGTGAAGCGGACTACTGGCCGCTCATCCGGGGCGTTTGAAAAGTGGTGCACCAACCCGAAGCAATGGATATGAAGAACCTCGCTTCAACACCAAATTCGGGTGCCGCTCAAGTTCTTCCGGCTACTCCGGTCCCCCGGCACGAGGCCAGGGAGATCCCGATCGAGTCAGGACTG
>CAZYOX010000531.1:0-2288 GCA_964649285.1 uncultured Bryobacterales bacterium
CGGGCTGGGGCGTACGGGTTCACTCCCACCACAATCCGTGACGTGTCCGGCGAGTCCGACGTGCAAAGGCGCTCGGAGATCGCCGGCTCAAAGAAAGCAAAGAGGGGAGCGGAGCCCTCGGGGACAGGCCGAATGCATGCTCCTGATGCCGAAGCTTCGACGAGCGCGTGTGCGGCCGCTTGCCAGTCCACCCGCGGCCGCAAGAACAGATAGACGTTCTTATACGCGCAAGCGGCAAACAGAACACAGGCGACGACGGCGGCCCAGCGATTTGTTTTCTTTAGCTCGACCTGTTCGATCCCGAGCGTCGCTAGCAGGGCAAGAGGAGTCAACACGAAGATCATTTGCCGGATGGCCACAAAGTACCCGAGCGACATGTCCGCCAAGACGGCCCCGACGATGGGAACGCCGATCAGCAATAACCAGAACGACCGGAACTCAATGTCGATCTTGCGAAGGCCAAAGTAAGACATGCCCAGCACAAGAGCGCTGCCCAGATAGCCGAGTCCGACGAGTTCCTTGAGAATTAATAAGACTTCTTTGAGCCCGTAATGGGAGTGAATGACTTCCGAAGCGATCTCCGTGCGCCAGAAGGGAGAGCCGTACAAGAACCAAGGCACAAACAAGGCGCTAGCGACGCTCAACGTCGTTCCGGCAATGAAAGCGGCACTTCGCCGGCGGGCCGAGAGCGCCCAAAGGAAGTGCGCGGCCGGAACGAAGATTGTGTATGGCTGCGTGAACAGACCCAGAATCACAGCGAGTCCGTAGGCGAGGCTGCGCCTTAGAGTGGATTTGTCGACGAGAGCTAAGAACCCAACCGTGCACCAAATGGTGAAGCAGAGCGCCGCGGAGTAGGGGCGCGCTTCGATCGCGTAGCGAAACTGGAGCGGCAGCAGCGAGAACACCGCGACAGCGAGAATCCGATGTCGGATGCGTAGCCTCCCCGCCAAGAAGTACACGCCGGCGCAAGATCCCAGCGAGAAGATCAGCGAGGGGAGCCGTCCGGAGAACGGGGAGTATCCAAAGAGATTGACCGACAAGGACGAGAAAATGTATCCCAACGGTACGCCGCCGGCGTTCCACGCCGCATAGGCGGGCAAGTCGCGCAGCAACTCATTGCGAACTCCGATAAGAAAGAGAATCTCATCCAGCCACAGAGAGAGTTGGGGCAGGAGCAGGGCCACGCAACAGCCATACGCCACGAGGTAGAGGACGAGTTGGGATCGAGGTGCACTGAAAGGACGGCTCAAACCAAATTCTCTCATCTAGCAAGAACGAGAAAAGGAGGGAGCTGGTCGCTTTCACACCTGGAGGACCCGAAGGACCCGAAGGGGACGGAGCCCAAGCAAATCCGGGTTCCCTCCAACCATCTCCTTCCTGCACAACCGCTTACTCCCTACTGGCGCTTGCAGCGAGCGCTTTCGGTTGCGCTGATCTTCCGCGCTGACGCCACTCCAAGTCGCGCTCGAACCTTCTCTCCAGTTCGCGACGAAACGCCGGGTCGGCATAGGGCGTGCCAGCCGCCGTTGCTCGGCGCAACTCCTGGTCCGCGGCCTCACTCTGCCGGCGCTTCAGCCGCTCCGCCCAGCCGTCGCAGCTCGCTAGCTCCTCCAGGGTATTGGCCGCCCGCTCAGGACATCTCGGATGTACTGGTTCGCGTGTGTCGCAGCTCGCTAGCTCCTCCAGGGTATTGGCCGCCAACAGGCCCGTCTCATCGCGTCCGGTCACGTGCGCCCGTGCGCTCGACCACTCCCATGCGGTCGCCTCACCCGTCATCGCCGCGCGCACCGGGTTGAGGTCCACGTAAAGCAGCGCCGCCTCCAGCCGGTCAGGCCCCAAAGCGCAAGAATAGAAACGACTTCGCCACAAATGCCCGTCGCGGCGGCGCCGTCGGTTGAAGTCCTGCGCGTAAGCCGAATGCACCCGGCGGATCAGCCGCGACAGCGAGTCCTCTCGACGCGGCACGACGACCAAATGGACGTGGTTCGACATCCAACACCAGCCGAGCAGTTCGACCTGGCACGGCTCAAGCGATTTCGATAGCAGTTCTTGGTAGCGGCGCCGGTCTTCGTCGGACAGGAAGACGTCTTGGCGGTTGTTGCCGCGATGGGTGATGTGATGCGGTACGTCCACCGCCACCACCCGTGCTTGGCGGGGCATGGTTCTGGTTGGCGTTAGGCTACCAGATCTTCACTGCCTTTGGGCTCCGTCCCCATCGGCCCCCAAGACTAAGCTGGCCTGCACCCCATCAGTGAGACAGAGCAATAAGTGACAGGTTATCCGGCGGT
>CAZYOX010000532.1:0-2287 GCA_964649285.1 uncultured Bryobacterales bacterium
GGACGGATCTACCCTGGTACCGCCGCCTGCGTCAGGCGACCAACCACGAAATCACCGCTGCGGGAGGTATTACGACTATGGAGGAAATCCAAGAGCTGACGCGGATGAACATCCACGCGGCTTTAGGAATGGCAATCTACACGGGGAAGCTGGATCTGGAGAAGCTAGCGAGACTAAACGCGGGAAACTCTTCGCGGGAATGACGTCCGGCCCGATCGCGGGCCGGACGAAAGCAAAGCGACAGATGCTTGCATCGAGCTCAGAGGCGAGATTTGTTCTCGGCTAGCCTAGACTCCGCCTCAATCGCGGCCAATTCCTCTTGGCACGAGATGCAATAGCGCGCCCAAGGGATCGCTTCTAAACGCTTCGTCGAAATCGGCTCCTCGCAATCCATGCACTCGCCATAGGCGCCCTCTTCGATGCGTTCCAACGCTTCCTCAACCTCACGCAGCAAAGACACATCGATGCTGTTGCGGTTCAAGAAGATCCACTCTTCATGCGCTTGAACAGGCAGATCTTCCAGATTCTGCGTCTGTTCGCCAATCAAAGCCTTGCCCGCGCGCGACGTTTCCAGACTCGCGCGAATCTCTTTTTCTTTCTCTTCGAGCTGCTGCCGCAGCTTGCCAATCTGAGCCTTTGTTAGACCCTTCGTTACTGTGTTTGCCATCTGCCTCACCTCACTTGCCTGCTCTGCTCGCGGCAGGCTTAATCTTTATCGTCGCGGCAGCATCCGACAGTTAGTCGAATGCGCCGTTTATCCCGTCATTTCTACCTAGCCCTATCAGGCCCGCGCCTGACATACGCTGGTACGAAAGTTTTGCCTCCCGCGGATGCACGGCGGCAACATTATTCATCTGACCGAAAGGAACCGGTTCAACGCGAGGCGGGACTCTCGCTCCCCAGTGAATTTCCCACGAGTATACGGAGGCGCACATCGCCGGGCAAGCGAAAAGTTCCCGCCCGCTGCTTCCGTATCCGATTTCGATCCTAGCATCCACTGTCAAACCCTTCGCAGGTAGTAATGACGCAGCAGGACCGTCAAATGATTCGTCGCCCTCGATCTTTTTTTTGCTTCTGGTCAAACAGCCCGAAGTTAAGCGAGTTAACGCACATTCGCGTTCACGCAAATGCGAAGCGGGTGTGCGAGTCGCTTCGCATCGGGGAGGCCCAGCGGCGAAGGTAAGCAGCCTAGAGCAGTGCGGAATCGAGATGCGGTGATGAGTTGCCGTTGTAGGCGTGGTTCTCTAGCCGCCGCTCCCGTACGTACTCCAGCAGCTTCTGCGGCGACCTACAAAAGAAGTCGTCGAGCAATCTTTCGAAAGCCAACTCGCAAACCTCTTGTTCCGAAACTGCCGGCCGGTACAGGTATCCGCGCCCTTGCTTGTCTCTGTCGGCCGCCCCTTTACGGGCCAACCGGTCGAGAACCGTCATCACTGTCGTATAGGCCAGCGGCCGGGTCGGTTTGAGTTCTTCTTGGACTTCAGCAACCGTCGCCGCATCCCGCCGCCACAGAACCTTCATCACTTCCAGTTCCAGTTCCGGCAATAGGCGAGCGCGAGAGTTCATCCTGCCATGCTCCGAGACGGTAGTGTAACACGCTCAAAACATTCCACTCACTGATTGGTTTAGCGACGGCAGTGTCTTAGATTCCCTGCGTTGGAACCCCTCCGCGAAGCTTCAACCCGGTTCCGTAGGCGATCACCTCCACGCCTGCTGTTGTTGAGCCGTCCGCGTTAGCGATCCGCGATGTCTCTAGACGCACATTGATAACGGCATCGTAGCCGGCCGCCTGCGCTTCTTCCTTCATACGGAGAATAGCCTCACGACGGCCGCGATCCATGAGCGGCTCAAAGGCTTTGATCCTGCCGCCGACAAGCGTTTTTAATGAAGCGGTGAAGCGCTTGAAGTAGTCCAGCGACACGACGACGCTTCCTGCCGCCAGTCCGCTGCCGTCGACGGACCAATCCGCGGGAGGCTTCGAGAGCGTGATCGCCGGCAGCAGGCGCAAGCGCGCTTCGCGTACCCGGATGTCGGCAAAATGTCGCCTCTCCGCGACCGTGCCGGCGATAAGTCCCAACGCCAACACAAACACGAAGGGCGAGATCGTCCACAACAGCACGACCAATTCGGAATCCATCGCCTACTCCACCCGGACCGCGGTTCCATAGGCGAACAGCTCCGCAGCGCCCTGGGCGATGGCGCTGGTGCCGAAGCGCACGTTGATGACGCCGTTGGCCCCGAGCTTCCGCGCCTCCTGGACCATGCGATCGATTGCTTCCTGCCGGGC
>CAZYOX010000533.1:0-2278 GCA_964649285.1 uncultured Bryobacterales bacterium
GTCGTTGACCTGCATCTTGCCCTGATTCACCTGGGCCATCTGGTAGATGCGGCCGCGAGGCGAATCCATCTCTAAGCCGAGTTGGCGGTAGGTGGGGCAGGCGTTGAGGCAGAGTCCGCAATGGACGCAATGATCGAGATCCGCCTGTTGCGGTTCATCTCCGAGGACAACCGGGTTCTGGTTAACAACGCTCACGATGGGTCAAGCTCACTACTATACTTCGCTCGGGCCGCGTTAGATCTTTCCAAATAGACGCCCGGGATTCAGCAGCGCCTGAGGATCAAATTCCTTCTTGATGCGTTGCATCACCGTCAAGGAGAAATCAGGGGATGTCCACTGTTCCAGCTCCTGCTTGGCCGCCGGCGAAGCGTGTTCAATCAGGGTCCTAATGCCTTTCGAACGCAAACGATTCAGTTGCTGCTTGAGGTCTTCGCCGTCGGAGCAGCCTACGTAAGTAACGCCCAGAGCGGCGCGGGAAACACTCGCTCCGTCGCATAGCTGAACGGAATCAGTCAGCTTAGCGGGAGCAACAGCAACGCGCAGAATTCCGCCCTCCGGATGGGCCGCTGTCCAACGCGAGCTAAACTCGCGGACGTCTTCCCAGAGCCTGTCGGCGGCCGAATCATCGAGATCGACGAAGTCGACGCCCTCCGCCCTAGCGAACTCGGCGTACTCCTTCTTATAGCGGACGACCATCGACGCATTTCCGTGCGCTTCGGCTAGCAGCCGGTAGCGCTTATCCCCCGCGCCGTCCGTGACGCCGGGACCAGAGACCAGGTCCAAGGCGACGGGCTGCAGCTGGCTGGCAATAATACGTGTCCGCAGCTTGATGATCGAGCTGAGCGAGCCGCCCGAAAAGACGAACGTTCTGGCCGCGACCGGTTTGGGCAGAACTTTAAAGTTCACCGTGGCAATCATCGCCAACGTGCCGAACGAACCGATCATCAGTTTGGCCATGTCCAAGCCCGTGACATTTTTGACAACCATTCCGCCCGACTGAATGAGTTGGCCTTGTACCGTGGCGAAGGTCATGCCGATGGTGACATCGCGCGCGGTACCGTAGCGCCGCCGGCGAGGTCCGCTGCTGTCGGTGGCGACCACTCCGCCGACGGTGGCCGTTGCGTTGTACGCAGGGTCCACCGGGACGAACTGATTGTTCTCGTCGAGGATGCGGTTCAACTCACGCCAGGGCATGCCGGCCTCGACGCTGATGGTGAGGTCGGCGGGCTCATAGGCCAGCAGACGCGTCATGGAGGAGGTCGTGACGCGAACCGCGTCTGAGACGACTGGGCCGCCCATGGTCGGCTTGCTGAAAGCGCCTCCTGTTTCCATGACAGCGCCGCTCTTGGCGCGGCTCAGCAAGGTGTCGCACAGTTCGTCGGTGCTGGTCGGGGCGATGATGTCCGTCACTGACATGATCTAATCGTAGCGAGCCTGGGGTATGTTTCGGGCGTTATTGCACTTCAAAGGTCTCTTGCGAAGTCAGAGATTGCTGTCCCACAACGTCGGTAACCGTTAGCACGAGCGTATATATGCCCGGTTCGATGGTCGGATCGAGATCGAAGCGGAAGCTCGCCGGAACCGAAAGCCGAGGATAGAAACTGGAGCCCTTCTCGCTCGCTGGATTAAAAGAGTACGCTTTGACGCCCTCTTTGTCGAGTAAGTCGAGGTGCGACAGCAGTTCGTAGGAATTCCCTTCACCGAGCTTATAGCCGGTAATGTCGAAAGACGCAAAAATCGTCGCTCCGGGCCGAAACACGGCTTGCCGCAGAGGCGTTCCGCTGGCGGTCAACGAGAACGTAAAATTCTGCAAGGATAGAACATCGCTCTGCACCACGGGGTCGCCGGCGACGTTGACGTTCAGGTCGCCCTCGGCTGTCGCTCCTGACAGTTCATCCTTCGCTTGCACATGGATGCGATAGACGCCAGCCGGCAGATGGAAAGGCAACTGCGCCTGATAGCGGACTAGAGGCTCCCACTCCTCGTCTTCGGGCGCTAGTTCCTCATCGAAGACTCCCTCGCTTCCCGGCGCAAAGGGCAAATCGGCCGGACCCGTGGTGGAAACCTTCCAACTAACTTTCATGCGGTAGGTGTCGCTCTCCGTATAGCCCCTCAGGTTGAAGGCGACATTGACCGTGTCGCCGGGAGCAAAGACGCTGTCGTCGGCGATGGGGTAGTCGGCGAAACTGTCGAGCAGGTCAAGGCGGACGATTTCCAGCGTGGGATCCTCTTGGGCATCCGCCTCTTGGGCCAAGCACAACACGGCGCAGGCCAGCAC